>CALFYH010000428.1 GCA_937952155.1 uncultured Saprospiraceae bacterium | reverse complement strand
ATTTTTGCCACCTTTGCCTATGAGATCTTCGATAGGTACCATTTTATAATCCAGATATGACTCAGTCAAATAATCCAATTTATGTCTCAGATCAGGCTCGCACAGATAATGGGTGATCATCGTGTCATAAAGAAAGCCTTGTAATTCGATGCCGTACCACTTCATCATAGTCATATCATATTTGATATTTTGTCCTATTTTGCCTATGGTGGCACTTTCTAATACAGGGCGAAAATATTCGAGTTTTCGTTTGCATTCAGTCTGGTCTGCTGGTAATGGGATATAATAAGCTTCGCCAGGCTTAGTCGAAAAAGAAAGTCCTACAAGCTCTGCCTGATGTGCATCGATACCCGTGGTTTCTGTATCAAAACTTATTTCCTTACAAGTATTAAGTTTAGCGACAAGGTTTAATATTTCGTCATCGGTTTGTATCAAATGATAAGTATGTGGCGTATTCTCGATATTTCTTTTTGCTATCTCATAATCCGGTTTTTCTGGTGCAGGCGCTGGAGCTGGTGCGTCATTACCGAATAATGATTGTTGTACGCCTTGTCCACTTTTTGGATTTCCGACTACCTCATTACCCAGAATTTGCTGTGCCAATGTCCTGAATTCAAGCTCAAGAAAGATTTCCTTAAGTTTTTCCTTATTCATCGGATCGAGATTAAACTTCTCAGCGTCAAATTGTATTGGCGAATTGATATCGATGGTTGCCAATCGCTTCGACAATAAAGCCTGGTCAGCAAAGTTTATGACATTTTCTTTTTGTTTACCTTTGAGTTTATCCGCATTGGCTATGATATTTTCTACGGATCCGAATTCTTTGAGTAAGGTGACGGCAGTTTTGGGACCAATACCTGGTACACCAGGAATATTATCCACACTATCTCCTTGCAATCCCAACACATCAATGACTTGTTCTACCCGATCTATTTCCCAATTAGCCAGAATTTCTTTTTCACCCAAAACTTCTACTTCATTACCTTGTCTGCCAGGCTTATACATATAGATATTGGGTGAGACTAATTGTGCATAATCTTTGTCTGGTGTCACCATATAGACAGTATATCCTTCCTTTTCTGCTTGTTTGGCGAGTGTACCGATGACATCATCTGCTTCATAATTCTTAACCATCACCACTGGTATATTGAACGCTTCAATAATAGAAGGTATGTATTGCATAGCAATTGTGATATCTTCCGGTTGTGCGTCTCGATTGGCCTTGTATTGAGGATAATATTCGTGTCTGAATGTGCCACCTTTGGGATCAAATGCCACTGCGATATGTGTCGGTTTCTGATTGGTCATGAGATCCCACAATGTACGTACAAATCCCGTGATCGCCGAAGTATTCAGTCCTTTGGAATTGATGAGTGGCCGTGTGATGAATGCAAAGTGTGCACGATATACAAGTGCATGGCCATCGAGCAGAAAAAGGCGTTTGTCCTCCATGATGTTAATCCTGATTTGATACTGGACAAAGGTATGAATAAAAAGTGAAATCAGAAGTGTTGGCAAAATACGAGACAAATTCGAGCTTAATTTGCCATGAAGGTATTGATCGAAAATTTTATGCCTTCATATTGTTTCCTCTTTGGTAGAATAAAAAAGTCCGCTCTTCAGGCGATTTGTTGAGATATGGATTTAATGCGCTATATGGGCTTATTTTACCGGATTTTAGTAAAATTTTGAGCTCATCAGATTTCAAGTCATAAGGATAAATCACTTCTTTTTTTTCTGTAAAGAATAGTTTGGTTTCTTCATCATTTAGATGGTATTTTTCTTGAAATTGTGTCCTAAGCGATGAGAAGTCTGCATAAGATTCTTCATTTTTTATCTTAACCTTCAATAGCTTTCTATCCAATAAATTTTTGCACAATGCTGAAAATATTTGGTCTTCATGATCAACGGATTTTTTCATCAACCACAAGATGTCTATGTCATCTAAACGTACAAAATTCTGTAGAAACGCTGGATCTTCCAAGTAATTTATGCCTTCATCTTGCAAGCCCAAAAAGTAATTTAACTCTGGTGAAGAAGGAATTTGGATACCTGAAAGCGTAAGGTGTCTCGCTCTTTTTAGTACGGCTATCAGCATGATCTCTGCAGAAATTACAGTCTTGTGCAGATACACTTGCCAATACATCAGCCTTCTGGCCATCAAAAATTTTTCTATCGAATAAATGCCCTTTTCTTCTATCACCAAGTGGTCGTCCACGACATTCATCATGGTAATAATCCGGTCATAACCAATAATGCCTTCTGCTACTCCCGAAAAAAAACTATCCCTAGTAAGATAATCCATTCTATCTACATCGACGTGTCCCGATACCAATTGATGCAAAAAAGGTCGGTGATATTTTCCTGTAAATATATCAAAAGCAAGACTAAAATCTCTACCCAGTTCTGCGGCTATTTTTTTCATGATGACCAAGGAGATATGCTCATGGTGGACATCGGCAATCGTGTGCTCAAGGGCATGTGAAAATGGTCCATGTCCCACATCATGTAGCAAAATGGCTATACATACTGCTTCGAATTCTTCATCTGAAATTAGTATGCCTTTTGATTTTAAGGTATCAATGGCTTTGCACATCAAATGTGTAGCGCCTAATGCATGTTGAAATCGGGTATGTAATGCACCAGGATATACCAAATGTGATAATGCCTGCTGTGAAATTCTGCGCAATCGCTGAAAATACGGGTGATCGGTGATCTCATAGATAACATCAAAGGGAAATCTGATCAAACCATAAATAGGATCATTGAATATTTTCTTTTTGTTCATGAGTACAAAAATATAATTAAATTCCGAACGTTATATATTTTCATTACATTTACAAAATAAAAACATAAAAGCTGATGAGCGAGAGAATAAAAATACTTTGGGCTGATGATGAGATAGATATGCTTAAGCCGCAATTGTTTTTTTTGGAAAAGAAGGGTTATGAGGTAGTCACAGTCAGTAACGGACACGATGCGTTGGATGTTTTGGACGAAGATTCGACCATTGATATAGTTTTTTTGGATGAAAGCATGCCGGGATTGACGGGATTGGAGACTTTGGCGCGTATTAAGTCCAAGCTTCCCAATATACCCATTGTCATGATTACAAAAAATGAAGCCGAAAACATAATGGAAGAAGCGATCGGGTCTCAAATAGACGACTATCTGATCAAACCCGTAAATCCAAATCAAATCCTACTTACGCTAAAAAAGATCGTGGATAATAAACGTCTAGTTTCAGAAAAAACAGCGACCGATTATCAGCAGGAATTTCGCAATATCGCAATGGAAATAAACAGTGGCCCTGACTATAAAGAATGGGTAGAAATCTATCGCAAAATAATTTCTTGGGAATTGCGTCTAGATGATAGCAACAATCAGCAGATGAAAGAAATTCTCAATATGCAAAAAGAAGATGCCAACCGAGAATTTTTCAAATACGTTTCAAAAAAATATATAGATTGGATCAAAAAGGCAGAAGGCCCAAGGACTTCACAGAATTTGCTTAAAGAAAAGGTGTTTCCGCTTTTCGCAAATAATAAGCCCACGATTATGATACTGATGGACAATCTGAGATTTGACCAGTGGAAAATCATCGAACCAATCATCACAGAACTGTACAAAGTGGATGAAGAAGATTTTTTCTTTTCCATCCTGCCAACAGCAACACAATACAGCAGGAACGCTATTTTTTCAGGGCTATTGCCGATCGACATTCAAAAACGGTTTCCCGAATGGTGGCTCAATGATAATGAAGAAGGTGGCAAAAATCTCAAAGAAGGAGAATTGATGGCAGACCAGATAAAGCGATTAGTAAAAAAGGAAATGAAATCAGAATATGTCAAGGTTACGAATGTTCAAGGTGCACGACAGCTGCAAGACAATGCCCTAAATTATGCAAATAATGACTTCACAGCGATTGTGTACAACTTTATTGATATGCTATCCCACTCTCGGACAGAAATGGAAGTCTTGAAGGAGCTTGCAGGTGATGAAAAGGCATATAGATCATTGACCAAATCGTGGTTTTTGAATTCACAACTTTGGGCAACCTTGCAAAAACTTGCAGAACGTGACATCCAACTAGTGATCACCACAGATCATGGCACTATTCGCGTACAAAACTCGAGTAAAGTTATAGGCGACCGTGAGACCACAACCAATCTTCGATATAAAGTAGGTCGCAATCTGCAATATGACCGCAAAGATGTCTTCGAAGTGAAAAATCCGATCGAAGCAGGTCTGCCTTCTCCCAATATGAGTAGTTCGTATATCTTTGCTAAGGAAGATGTTTTTTTTCTCTATCCGAATAATTATGGGTATTACAACAATTTTTTCAAAGATACCTTCCAGCATGGTGGCGTTTCTATGGAAGAAATGATTTGCCCGATTATAAAATTGTCACCAAAAGCGAAGTAATTTAATTTATTGAATAATAATTTTGGGAGCAAGTATTTTTTTACATTTGTATACGACTTCTAATTTACAATATTGATTACATGCATATCACAATTATAGGCGCTGGTGTCATTGGTCTTAGTACTGCATATTATCTGCAAGAAGCGGGACATGAAGTTATTATAATCGATAAAGGCGATGGCTCAAACAATTGTTCATTCGGCAATGCAGGATATATTTCGCCTAGTCATTTTATACCTTTGGCATCACCTGGTATTGTGGCGCAAGGATTGAAGTGGATGCTTAGCTCATCGAGTCCATTTTATATAAAGCCTCGGATAAATGCCTCACTTATAAAATGGGGATGGAAGTTTTATACAAAGGCAAATGAAAAGTCGGTATCCCAAAATGCACCTCATTTAAACAATATTTTGCAATTGAGTAGAAACCTGATGATTGATCTAGATCGTGCGAATGGTCATGGTTTTGAGTTGGAGAAAAAAGGTTGCCTTATGCTGTATAAAACCCAAGAAACGGCAAGACATGAGGCTGCATTGGCAAAAGAAGCATTAAAATATGGTATAGAAACTTCCATTCTTTCGGCTTCGGAAGTTCAGTCTATGGAATCAGAAGTGAAGGTCGATGCATTAGGTGGTGTATATTTTCCTATAGATTGCCACTTGCATCCTGTAAAAATGATGCACACATTATCTAATACTTTGGTACAGAAAGGTGTAAAGTTTTATCACAATCAAGAGGTAAAAGATTTTATTATTCGCAATAATAAGGTAAGCGAAGTTATCACAAATAAAGGCAATTTTCCATGCGACCATGTAGTAATTGCTGTAGGATCCTGGATGGAAGTACTTACTAAGAAACTCGGAATAAACCTACTTTTGCAACCAGGAAAAGGTTATAGTGTGACGTATGCTGATCGTCAAAATAACCTCAATCATCCAGCAATTCTTGTCGATGATCGGGTAGCTATGACGCCACTCGGCAAAGAATTAAGGGTTGGCGGCACAATGGAACTTTCGGGAATAAACCATAACATTAACATGCACCGAGTTCAACCCATAATTGCAGCTGCCAATAAATATTATCCAGATATCAAGCTAACTGTACCATCAGAAGATAAAATATGGTCTGGCCTTAGACCTTGTTCGCCAGATGGATTGCCTTATATCGGGCCAAGCCCACATCATAAAAACATAACAATAGCTGGTGGACATGCTATGTTAGGTGTATCATTGGCTGCAGCTACTGGATTTTTGGTAAAGCAATTGATAAACCATGAAAAAACTGCGATACCATTGGATGCATTCCGAGTTAACAGGTAAATACCTGACCTTTTACGCTAGATATGTTTATTTTGCTAATGTTTTTTTAGCTTCGTTTATCTCACCAAATTTAGTACAGAACTTGGCATACATCATTTTTACAAGACTGTTTTTAGGGTCTCTTTTCAATAACTTACGGAATAAGCTAAAAGCTTCTAAATCAAATCCCTTCAATTGATAATTGACAGCCAACATTAGGTCGCGTGTTGTCATGTCAGCCTTTTCATAAATATCTGAGTTTTTGATTTCATGTTTTACGAAATCGTATTCCATTGGCTCTGCAATACTAAATGATACTGGTGTGGTCAGAATAGGATTTGCTTCGTTTGAACCAGCAAGCCAAAAATATTTTTCACCTACTTTCAAAGACGCTTTTTCCGAATCAAAGGCAAATTGATTTTTAATTACCTCTTGGGAATATATTTGCTTGCCATTGGTATTGAAAATATAGAAGGTATATTTCTTTGTGCCCTTAATTTTTTTCCACTCTAATGTGTTTATCCCTTTTTTGTATATTCCACCAGGACATGAAGGTTTTGACTTTATGTTTTCGGCTCCCCAACCACCAGAAGATTCAGTCTTTTCAGCTCCCCATCCGCCTGTTGACTCGGTTTTCTCAGCTCCCCAACCACCAGAAGATTCAGTCTTTTCAGCTCCCCAACCACCTGTTGACTCGGTTTTCTCGGCTCCCCATCCGCCGGTAGATTCTGTCTTTTCTGCGCCCCATGCGTCACCAAGCTTGTTGGCATGTTTTACTTTCCAGCCACTGTGCATTGTATTCCAAACCGCTTGTTCTATATATTTTCCAAATTCTACCTTAAAATCTAATAAGATTTCTCGATCCAGATTAAAATACGAAGATAATGGCAATCCATTTTCTTTTGAAACATGCACAAAAAGTCCTTCACTGTACAATAAGATATTGGATGAGGGCTTTAATTCCAATTTGCCAGTTTTCAATAATGTCGCTCCAGGTATTAATTTAACTTTTTTGTTGTCATTACCCAAATATTTGACGTTTTTTGTCGTAAATATTACAATAACTGGCATGTCTTGAGCTATCAAACCATAACTGAATAGCAAAAGAAATAAGCATAACAACGGACTTGATTTCATTTTTTATTTTTTAATTAATTACCAATTTAGAGCTGTAATAAATCCATTTTTTTACAACGTTCATTTCATCCATAACAAAAATGATTTTATTTTCATCAAGGACTTTACCTTGATCGTTTTTACTGCCTTCAAACACCATTAATGTACCGTTTGTCGTGGAAATAATCGCATCTGGTCTGCCCAATATCGTATCTATTTCATCGGCACTGGATCCTTTTTTGATGCCACCAATTGCCAACCCTTCATAATCAACTGAAGTTGATAAAAATACAGACCGAAGTTTTTGGGCACTTCCAGTTGTGAAATTATATATCTTAAAGTCTTTTTTCCCACCAGACTGCCTTAGTGTAGAGGCATTATTTAATTGTACTTCTTTTTTGGGTATATGTGTTGGCGACCTAAAATAAGTTTCCAAGGTCATCGTACCTATCGGTTCTTTGAGACAATTCCATGATTTCGTCATGGGTGATTTTGGGTTTGTAATACCCAAAACTACATTTTTGTTATACACAGCGGCACTATTATTCATTGCAATCGCTTTGTCAAATTCAGATATTGCTTCCACTTTTTTTCCAAGTTTATCAAATAAAATACCTCGCAGTACATGGATGTCACTTTCAGTTTTTATAAAATCTTTACCTGCCTTTTTAAATACTGGAACTGCTTCGTTTTCCAAATAAAAATTTGCTTTTGCATCTTCATTGAGCATAGCATAGGCATTGGCTTTGTTAAGATATGCTGGTACATACGCTGGATCTAAACTGATTGCGGCATCAAAATATTGTATGGCTTGTCTCAGTATAGAATCTCGGGTTTTGGCAGCACTTCTAGCGCCCTTAAAGTCGAGGTCGATTTCAGAAACATACTGGTATTTTAACGAATCTTTGTCAAAGTAGGTCATTGCATTCATCACTGCCGCATGGCCAGTATTATTGTACAATTCACGGCTTTGGTACTGCATAAGTATGTGTTTATACAGTTGGAATGCATTGTCGTATTGGCCTACGGCCGACATAAAATTTGCTACTTCAAAAATATCTGCTAATTGTGCGATTTTTTGTCCACTTTTTTCAGCCATTTTGATTCTATCACTTTTCGAAGGATACCCTTGTAGTTTTTCTGGTCGCTTGTAGGCTGCATATAATGAATCTATTAGTGCTTTTCCATTGTCAAATAAACCAAAACCCGCAGAATATGCCAAAAATCCTCCCAAATAATCCGCTTGTGTTTCATTCATTATCTGGTCATTGGTTTCTTTTAGGTTTTTTGCAATTTCTAAGTCCCCGAGTTCATATACAAAATCAGATTTCCAAGCATGTTTTTCGTAATAATGAGTCAACTCATGTGCCAACAAAAATGCTATGCCTATATCTCCAAATTTTTGGCAAACATCATACGCTTTTTTTTCAATGGTAATAGCAAGGTTGTTGTAATTAATACTGGCTACATAAGCTTCTTCTTCTCTAAGGTAAAGCGCTGGGATTGGATATCTAAAATCACCTCTCGAATTGACTAGTTTAGTATAAATTTTTAAAATGTGCTCATATTCTTTTGTATGATTTAGGTTTTTGTCAGTGTATTCTACATTTGTGGTTGGTTTTAGAATCGGGAGAGTGCCGAAAATCCTGGATTGCGATATGACATATGTAGTACAATTAAACCCAACCAAAAAGCAAAAATAAACAATAATATGACTTTTTTGTTTACCTCGAAAGTATATTTTGGCATTTCTTATTAATGAAATAAAATTTTGTTTTTTAATGTTATGTGACAAATATATAATTTAAAAATTAGTATTAATTAGCAAATATAGCATATTTAAGTTATTTAATGTAAAATATATAAAAATATTTTTATTCTTGTTTGTAAACAATATTAGAATGCCAATGATATTTTCAGATTGAAAATTCTAAAATTCAGGGTATAACCTTAAAATGAGACATGCTCTTCACACTAGTTTCATTTATGTAGGGCAAAAGTGTAATATTCTCTGAATTATTTGTGAAAAGGTTTATACTAAAGCAAAACTAAATTTACCTTTGAGCTATTATATTTAATGATAATTTATTTTAGACCAAACCTAACCGCTATGCGAATTTATGGTATTATTATTTTTTGGATTTCGTGGATAGTTTCTTCTTGGGGACAACATGCACTTACACTGAATGAAGCTATAAAGAATGCCGTAGAGAATAATTATCAGATTAGAATAGCTTCGAATGAATTGGCCATAGATGCAGCAAACAATACCAAAGGAAATGCGGGCATGTTACCAGAAGTAGCTTTGAATTTTGGACAGACCTTTAATATCAACAATTCCAGATTAGAACTTTCGAGCGGTGAAGTTAGACAAGGTAGTGGTGCTAATTCCCGCAATTTAAGTGCTAATATTCAAGCAGCATGGACAGTATTTGATGGGATGCGTATGTTCGTGACTAGAGATCGTCTTGGTGAGATCGAGAATTTAGGTAAGATAAACCTTCAAATGCAAATAGAGAATACCGTCGCTCAGGTTATGGAATTGTATTACGGATTGGAATATCAGCAGGAAAGACTAAAAACCATCAAAGAGGCGATTGAAATATCTAAGGAAAGATTACAGCTTGCAAAATTAAAACAGGATGCAGGCAGTGGGTCTGGAATTCCAATTATACAAGCTCAAGTAGATATCAACGCAGATAGCTCGATGCTCATAAATCAGGAATTACTCTACAAAAATATGAAAATAAACCTGAATAGTTTGATGGCAAAAAATCTGGATTTTGACTTTGCCATTTTCGAGACTGAATCACTTCCTATTCCAAATCTGGATGAAGTACTGAATTTGGCATCGCAAAGAAATAAAATGTTGCAATTAGCAAACAAAAGTTTGGCTATTTCAGGGCTGACAATCAAACAATGGGAAGCCAACAAATATCCGACAATTGATGTCAATGCAGGGTATAATTTTTCTCAAGCCAATGCTGAGATTGGCGTTTTTAAATTCAATCAAAATGCAGGCGTTTCATTTGGCCTTACAGGTAGATGGAATATTTTTAATGGATGGAATAACAA
>CALFYH010000427.1 GCA_937952155.1 uncultured Saprospiraceae bacterium | reverse complement strand
TATTGGAACCAAATATTAGAAAAATACGAAGTGACCAGGGGCAGAGACGAAGGTGGCCCAAATGCTTTTTTCAACTATGGATATGCTATACTTAGAGCCGTAATCGCAAGAAACCTGGTAGGAAGTGGCTGTCTACCTGTATTGGGTATCCATCATACAAATAAATATAATGCTTATTGTCTAGCTGATGATATAATGGAACCATATAGACCTATTGTAGATCAATATATTATTGAATATCTGAAAGACAAATCATATTTAAATAACGAACTGACTCAAGAAGACAAAGCCTATTTGCTCAATATACCTGTAATAGATATTAGCATCCAAGGCAAAGATAGTCCACTCATGGTAGGCGCTCAACGCACCACTGCCAGCCTAGTCAAATGCTATCAAGGCACCGCACGTAAAATATTATATCCAGACCTATTGTGCTAAACAGACTCAACAAATATCAAATCATGTGGATTTTTGTACATTTTGACCTACCAACAGAAACCAAAAAAGATCGTAAAGAGTATAGCAAATTCAGAAAATACTTAATAGATGATGGATTCAAAATGATACAATACAGTATGTATGCCCGCCACTGCAGTAGTAGAGAAAATGCCGAAGTGCACAAAAAAAGGGTTAAGGCCAAGCTACCGCCTATGGGTCAAGTGATAATTTTCGAGATCACCGATGTTCAGTTTGGAAGATTGGAGTTTTTTTATGGCCAAAAACCAAAACCACAAAACAATCTACCAAAACAATTAGAATTATTTTAACTATCCTAGAAATAAAAAATGCCGAAATTTCGGCATTTTTTAAAGATAATACTTGGGTTTTCAAAATCCTAACTTCTCACACAAAACTCTGATAATCTATCAATTAACACATGGTATCATGTTGCAAATATCAGTATTTAAAAGAACAAAAGCAATTCACAACTCAACTGCGAAGTGTCATTTAAAAGATATACATGTTGCAAATATCAGTATTTAAAAGAACAAAAGCAATTCACAACATACAGGCAAATGTAAGTACTACAAATGTACATGTTGCAAATATCAGTATTTAAAAGAACAAAAGCAATTCACAACTGTACCATGTTACTTGCTAGAATGTACAGGCATGTTGCAAATATCAGTATTTAAAAGAACAAAAGCAATTCACAACAAAAAAAACACAGGGTTAAACCTATTCATCCATGTTGCAAATATCAGTATTTAAAAGAACAAAAGCAATTCAAAGTCTTTATTATCCCGAAGGGATTATATGTTTGTAAACTAAACACAAACAATAACTTTCGACCCTGAAAGGGCCGTATTAAAATGCCAATCTCTCTTACTATATACATTGGAATCCTTTGTATCTTAAATTATTCAAGCCATTCAAACAAATATTCTTCTCTAAACTCAACTTCAAATTTTTCCAAAAATTCTTTATATTCCTCTTTAAATGATATTTTGCGATGATGCTCCTTTTGATTATTAACATATTGAATCACATTGTCCAAGGCCGAATGACTGTACGAAAAAGCCCCGTACCCTTCTTGCCAGCTAAATTTATATTTTGAAAATTTCTTTTCATTAATAAAATCATTTGAAGATTTTTTAATTTCTCTCACCAAATCAGATAAACAGCACGATGGTTTCATCCCTATAATAAAATGTAAATGATCTGGCATCCCATTTATTGCTAACATTTTCTACCCTTTATTTCTTACAATTCCAGAGATGTACTTGTACAATTCTTCCTCCCAAGATGTGTGGATCACAGGTTCTCTTCCTTTGACAGCAAAGACAACTTGAATATATATTTGCGAAAATGGTCCTGCCATTATTACTCAGATTTAATGATGTAAATGAAAATATTTACAACTCTTTACCAACTTCTGACTAATTACAAATTTGTAATTATCTTGTTTTTCATTTTCTCTTAAACGACCACTGGATATATGCCGTCATAATATCTGCTCCATCAGCGTTTTTGCCTATGGCTTTCATCTCATACACGGCTGCGTCGCCAGTGTTTGCCATATTGTCTAGGATTTGTGCCAATTCTTTTCCTTGGTCACAACTGAAAAAAGTGGCAGAAGTAGCCTTTTTGGTAAATTCTGCACGAAATCCAGTCACCAACATTGAGAAATTGCCGCGTTCTAAAATGAGTTTTTTGCACAATAGTCCAGTGGCTAGTTCCGCAGCACCTGATAAGGCTCCAAAGTAGATCGATCTGAACGGATTTTTTGAACGATAATTAAACGGTACAACGACCACACAGCTCGTATCATTCAGGTCTTTCACCTTGATTCCCCAAAAAGCGACGGACGGCAGATCTTTCCACATTCCAAGCCAAAACTTCCACTTATTTAGTGCGCTTTCTTTAAATTTTAATGCATCCATCTGTATTATTTTGTCATTCTAGGTGTCCACAAAACATCTTCAATTCCTTTGGTATGTCCGATATACCGGCTCAATACAAAGAAATAATCGGACAATCGATTGAGATATATGATAATCAATGGATCAACTGCCTTTTCATGATCTAACGTGATGACTCTTCGCTCAGCCCTGCGACAAACGGTACGACACACGTGGGCATGTCCGATGGCTGGATCACCACCCGGAAGGATAAAGTTTTTCAATGGTTCCAATAGCTCATTCATGGTATCCATGGCATTTTCGAGCATTTGAATATCGCCATCATTTATATCCGGTGTGATCATATTTTTGTCAGGATCCGATGCTAGATTTGAGCCGATGGTAAATAATCGCTTCTGAACTTCTGTCAAAAAATAATTTTGTGAAGCTTCAGAAAATGAAGCATTGAGCAAGCCAATAAAGGAATTCAATTCATCGACTGTGCCATAAGCCTCGATACGTATATCGTCTTTAGACAGTCGTTTACCGCCAAATAATGCCGTCGTGCCCGAATCTCCTGTTTTTGTATAAATTTTCATTTTCACTGATATATATACGCAAAGGTAAATCAATAATACTAAATATTGAGATTAACATTTTATAAACTCAATATAAGGTCGAACTCAAATATCTTTGGGCTTTAAATTTGTTCCCTATGACAAACATTTTCAAACTTCATCCATGGCATGGTGTAGAAATCGGCAATGAAGCCCCAGAGTTAGTCACAGTATTTATTGAGATAATCCCAAGCGATACCGTCAAATACGAAATAGACAAACATTCCGGTTATCTTAAAGTGGATCGACCACAAAAATTTAGCAATATAGTTCCATCATTATATGGGTTTATACCCAAAACATACTGCGCAGAAAGTGTTGCAGACTTAAATATGGTTGCTACAGGTAGAATTGATATCAAAGGCGATGGAGACCCGTTAGATATACTAGTGCTTACAGAACGCGAGATAACCCACGGAGACATATTGGTCAAGGCATTTCCAATCGGTGGATTCCGATTAGTGGACAATAATGAGGCCGATGACAAAATCATAGCAGTTTTAAAAAATGATGATGTTTATGGAATGTGGAAGGACATCACGGACGTACCTGCTACAATTATTAATAGATTAAAACACTATTTTCTCACTTATAAGCAAATGCCCGATAAAGCCCCGACTTGTATCATAGATGCAGTTTATGGCAAAGAGACTGCTTTTGAAGTAATCAGGGCTAGCATGTCCGATTACCAAAAACATTACGCTAAGTAAATATTATTGGTGGTCAAAGACAATTTTTCCGAATTGTAGGCCTGCTTCCATAGCTTCAAACCCTTGGTGCAGATCATCCAATTTGTAAACAGTATCAATAACAGGTTTTATTTTATGGTGTGAAACGAAGTCTAGCATATTGCCAAAATCGGTATCTGACCCCATAGTTGAGCCCAAAAGTGAAATCTGTTTCCAAAATATAGGTTGTGGATTTAATCCATTTATTTTGCCGTGTGTACCACCATAAAAAACGATTCTACTTCCGGGATTACAAACTTTTATTAATTGGTTAAATCCAGCGCCAGCAGCACTGTCCACGATAACATCTACGCCACTTGTATCGCTTTGTAGTTTTTTTGTCCATTCGGGATCACGATAATTATAACCACCGCTTGCACCCAAATTTATCGCTTTAGCTATTTTTTCATCACTTCCTGACGTCACATAGACATCACAATCCAAAGCTAATGCAAATTGCATGGCAAATAGTGCTACGCCTCCACCTATACCTGAGATGAGTACTTTGTCATTTTTTTGCAAATTCGCTCTTACCACCAATGCCCTGTAGGCTGTCAATCCTGCCAATGGCAGTGCCGCCGCTTCATGATACGAGAGATGCGCTGGTTTCGGGTAAATATACTTTTTATTGATCACAATGGCATCTGCAAATGTACCTTCATCTGGCACACCCAATACCCTGAAACTTGGAGACTGATAAGCTTCACGATCTCCCCAATCTAAGCCTGGATTTATGACTACTTCTCGTCCATCACTATCTATTCCACATCCATCTGCACCCATTGTGGCGCCAAGTCTAATGCCTGGATACAAGCCTTTTGTAATCCAAACATCTCTATGATTTAGTGCGGATGCTTTCAAATGGACCATAGCTTCATCTGCTGCAGGTAAAGGCATTTCTTTTTCAATTTTCACTGGAAGCTGTCCGATCTCTTGTATGATGTATGATTTCATGTTTTGGATGTTAAATTACAAATTTTGAATGTTACATATGATAATGGAGATGGCCGCAGCGTTAGCAAGTTTGACTATCAAGTGCATTGTTTTACGTTCGTATTTTTTACCAAGGCCCATCTTTAGTAATATTGATGAATTGTCCGTTTTCCAGTCGGTAAGCACCTCCAAAACCCACAAACCATAACCTTTCGGCTTGATCTTTGTAGATTTGAAAAACTACAGGGCCTTTATTTTCTTCTGATTTTTTAAATTCTTTCAGTTCTTTATTTTGATAGGTATATAAATGATGTTGATTCACAACAAACCAAATTTTTCCTTCTTTATCTTCCGCAATACTACCTATACCTTTTCCTATTTCGATACTTTCATCTGTGATTTTTTTTGCTACTCCATCATTTAAAGTATAAAGTCCTTCTTTTGAATTGAGCCATAAAACTCCCGCTTTATCTTCAAGGCCAATGCTTACATAATTTGATTTGATTCCTACTTTTTTAGAAACATTAGTCAATGTATTATTTGAATATAAAAAAAGACCTGCATTTGAAGATATCCATAATTTCCCTTTCCTATCCCGAAAAATCTTATTTATCATCTTGTCACTTGATACTCCAACAGTGGTATCTCTTATGCCCAAAGGTAGTCCGAAGTTTTTAAAGGTCTTTCCATCAAATACACAAGCACCTTCTATTGTTCCAATCCAAATATTCCCATTGACATCAGTTTCTATGCACCAAACATCATTGCTTATCAAGCCATCTGATTCATAATAATTGGTTACTAATGTACCATCAACACTGCTAATTCCATCAGTATGTCCTACCCAAATTATCCCATCTTTATCTTCTGTAATGTCTTTAATGGTTACTCTTCCTCCTGATTCACTTTTAATACTGTCTATGCGAATCAATGAATCATCAGTAAGTTTCCATGCACCATTTTCAGCTCCAAACCAAATATTGCCTTTACTGTCTTGAAACATCATCCTCACTACTTGACTTATCTGCTCTTTTGATTTATATACTAAAATAGAATTTTGCGTTTCATTTGGAACTTGTAATGGATTGTTTGCTAAATCATTTCTAATTTCTTGACCTTTACAAGAGCATACCAAGGTGATCATAAAAATGATAATAAATGATTTTACTTTATTAAATGACATACGCTCATTTTTATTATTTTTCTTTTCTACTATGGCAAAAAACAATTTGAATGACAAATGTTGAATTATGGCAATCAAAGGTAGAAATAATTGAGGTAATTTTACGAAAGTAAAACTTTTTACCTATAATTTTTATTGAGTAAGTTACTTTTGTCTTTATAATAGTACGTTACAGCAATTCATGAATACAATGCAGGAGAATGATCGTCAGGATGTACAAGATGACGATTATATTGACATTATCGGAGCTAACGAAAACAACCTTCGTAATGTTTCGGTAAGGATACCCAGAAATAAGTTGGTTGTGATCACAGGTCTTAGTGGCAGTGGTAAATCATCGTTGGCTTTTGACACCTTATATGCCGAAGGTCAACGTAGGTATATGGAGACGTTTTCAGCCTATGCGCGCCAATTTATCGGAGCGATGGATAGACCAGATGTAGAGAAAATTGATGGCCTCAGCCCTGTAATATCTATCGAACAAAAGACCACAGCTTGGAATCCTAGATCTACAGTCGGTACGACTACAGAAATTTATGACTTTTTGAGATTGCTTTATGCAAGAGTGGGCGAAGCGTATTCCTTTGTCTCTGGGGAGAAGATGGTAAAATATACGGACGAGCAGATCGTCACACATGCCATGGAACATTTCGATGGTAAAAAGATTGCAATCTTGGCTCCCGTAGTACGCGCGAGAAAAGGACATTATCGCGAACTTTTCGATCAGACAAGAAAAAAAGGCTATACCAAAGTTCGGGTTGATGGCGAAATAATTGACCTTGTACAAGGACTCCAAGTCGATAGATATAAAGTGCATGATATCGAAATCGTCGTGGACAGACTCAAGGTCGAATTTGATAAAGCCGAGCGACTTGCTGCCTCAATCGAAACAGGTCTAAAGCTGGGAAGTGATTTCATCATGATCATAGATACTGATAGCCATGATATAAAGTCATACTCGAAGTCGTTGATGGATCCTATCTCAGGCGTTTCATACGATGAGCCTTCACCCAATAATTTTTCTTTTAATTCTCCATATGGTGCTTGTCAGGCATGTACTGGATTGGGCGAAATATACAAAGCAGATATTCAGAAAATCATCCCTGATAGATCAAAGAGTATTCAAGAAGAAGGCATCAAACCATTCGGCGCCGTGCGTGACAATAGCACTTTCAAACAAATACGAAAAATCGCTGAAGAATTCAAATTTTCATTGACAACGCCTGTGGATAATATTCCAGAGAAGGCCTTACAAATCATGCTATATGGCGGTGACCAATCTTTCGGTAAGGTTTTTTTCAATACCTCCAATGAATATTTGTATGATTTGGGACAGGAAGGTATAGCCAATATGGTCGAAAGATGGTATCGGGAATCCAGTTCAGAAAAAATCAGGTCTTGGGCAGAAGAGTTCCTAAGCATCGTCAAATGTCCAGAATGTGAAGGTTTTCGACTCAAAAAAGAATCACTACACTTCAAATTGGGATCAAAACACATTGGTCATCTTGCCGAAATGAACATCGACGAACTGTATGATTGGATATCAGAATTGCCCGTTTATATGGATGAAAAACAAAAAGTCGTTTCTCAAGAGATTCTAAAGGAAATAAAACTCAGACTTGGATTTTTAGTAGAAGTGGGACTAGGCTATCTTAGTCTCAATCGCACTACAAGGACATTGTCTGGAGGTGAATCCCAACGAACGAGATTGGCCAGTCAGATAGGCAGTCAGCTCACGGGCATAACCTACATCATGGACGAACCAAGTATTGGGTTGCACCAACGTGACAATCACAAATTGATAACTGCACTCAGAGACCTTACGGAAATAGGCAATTCAGTTCTTGTAGTCGAACATGACAAAGACATCATGCTGGCTTCAGATTATATCATAGATCTAGGACCAGGAGCAGGTCAGCATGGTGGAGAAATCGTAACTCAAGGTACTCCTGAAGAGTTTCTAAAGTCTGGCGGCACGA
>CALFYH010000426.1 GCA_937952155.1 uncultured Saprospiraceae bacterium | reverse complement strand
TTCTTGAGTTTGTGTTCTTACTTGAGATATAGGAGAATCTATATAAAAACCTCTTTTATTATCATACTTAGCTTCAAGTAATTTACACATTAGATCTATTTCCATAATATTCATTCCCATACTTCATGGCTCTATATCCAAGAGCGGTATTCCATCCACCTATTTCCAACTCATACATCGATTGATTACCTACAGCAGTATTGAATGATGTTTGAAAAGGGTAAGAATTCAATGAAGGGTTGTCTTTTCCTGCATTGTATAAAGCAAATGATCCGATAGCTACTAAATCAGACTGTGTAACATTAGACATCAATGCTTTTCTTCCCAAAGCTACATTATCTGCTCCTTGCTTAAAGTTTCCATTGGCTATATTGTCTAAACTAGCATGCCAATTTCCTAAGATGGTTGCACCACTAGGTAAAATATTTAGCCCGGTACTGTCACCCACCAGCACATTTTTTCCTATATCCTTTAGTGCTGTTACAGTAGATCCATTATTTCCCTTTTTATGGAGTAAAGTTTCCTCAGTACCGAGATCAACTTTAAATTCTTGTGCTTGTACACTTAGTCCTATTAATATAAAAAGACTGATACAAATTTTTTTTAGTGTTTTCATTTTTTTGGTATTTAAAAGTACTTTAATTATTAATATTTATCGGCACAAAATTATAGCAAAAACTACGGATTAGTCAAAATGCCGTGTCGCATGATCATGTGAAATTTTAGGATATTCTATTGATTTGATTTAAGTTTCTTTACATTGAAAGATTCACCCTGTCTCCTTTCAATTCAAAGGAACAATGTTGTTATGGCATGAGTAAGGAATACATCTGATAAACAACATCATGACCAAAAGTGCAAAAAAGTGTTTCATTGCATTAAAAATTTAAGTGGTGGTAAATCTAAAAAACTACATACGATTGGACTTCTCAAACTATTTTTATTTTGGTTTTAATCATCTACCTCTATGACATTATCAGTTCCATCTATACTTACATCACCTGCTGCTGTTTCTAAACCAGGAGTCTTGATATTGAATAGTGTGGCCGATCCGCTCATGTGATAAATACCCTTGGATGGGCCAATTCCTATCACACTTTCTATATGTAAACTAGACAAGGTATAGCTATTGCCATTCACACTGATGATACCTGCCCCTTTATTGCGAGGGACGGAAGCTCCATTGACATTAAGAGTAGAAGTGGTGGTGGCTGATTTACCATTTTTTATGGAGAAGCCTTCCAGTTTTGCCTTATCTGATACATCGTCCCAATGGTTTGCATAATCGATGAGTGCAACGTGAAAGACTTTCTTAGCTGCCCCTATATTTCCATTAAGTATCGTGAGATTGGATTCAGGATCTGGCGTGGCACTACCACCAGTGGCGTACCCACCTTTGACTACCAGGCCACTGCGAATATGGAAGGTTCTGTCCTCATCAAATGAGGTGGATTTTTCAAAACCTATTTTATCCATATCCATTTCATAAGGTTTGAATTGCGGTTTATATGTGCCTTGGGCTACTCTGATTTCTTCTATATCAGGACACTTATGGGCAATATACAAGGCTTCGTCCAGGGTTTTAAAAGCTGATATCCAAGCATCTCCTGCACCACTTACAGGTCTTGATTCATCCACATAAAGGATAGATGGCATGGCACTGCATGACACACTTTCATAAGCACCAATATCAATGGTGCCCAAGATACGAAATCCATTTTTAATATCTCGGGGTGTACTTCCAATAAAAGTATTGTCTCCTGCATCCAAACCAACCGAACTTGGTTTTAAGGTCAGACCATCGTCGTCAGTCATATAGACATTATCAGCTCCGTTAGGATCATTTGCATCTAGGAAGTCAGGATTTACTGAGCCATTGCTACCAGGACATGAGGTACAGGCAGTAGAACCTGGCTGATAGATACTATGGGACATCGCTGGATTGGCTATATTGATAGCATTATTTTCCCTAAATATACAGTTTCTGATGATAGCTCCGTTATTGGAATCCCAATAATATGCATTACCATCCCCGCTATCAGAGACATTATTGGCAAAGGTGCTGTTGATCACGATTTCATTGCTCTTATCTCCATATAATCCACCACCGTAAATGGCATCATTATGGGAAAATACATTGTTTTTCATAGTGATGGCTGTAGATGTGTTGTTGTACATGCCGCCACCTTTGCTGGCTGCACCTATTGCATTGTTATCATACAATAGATTTGAAGTCCACGTGGATACATTAGTGCCTGTAGCCTGATAGACACCTCCACCTCTTTGATCTGTTGTATTTTGTGTAATGAGATTGCCTTCGGCAAGGATGGTTTTACCGCTACCTGTAGCCTGAATATAAGCTCCACCACCATCGCCTTCATCACAAATATTTTGATCCATGGTATTGTGCTTCAAGCTCAGGTGTTCAAATCCATCCGCATAGATGCCACCACCTCTGGTGTCTGATTTGTTGATTTTAAATAATGACTTACTGATGCGATTGAGACCACCATGTATATACAAGCCGCCACCATCTGATCTTGATATGCTTTGTCCATTGACAGTGAGCGATGATTTTTCCTCCGCTTTGCCGTTTTTGAAAGACAGTCCGTCCACGATGGTAGTATCATTGAGGTCCCAGGTGTTTTTATATACCATCATCCCTACATGATACAAGTCGTGATCCGGATTGCTGCCATCATTGATATCTCCACTTATATCTGTATCGTATATAGATGGATTTCGGTCGCCTGTAGCAGCTTGATAACCGCCAAGTACTTCCAAGCCTGACCTCACATGGAAGGTAGCATCTCTTTTGCTTGTAGTAGATATTTCACGTCCTTCATTGCCTACCCACATTTCGAATGGTTTGTAAGTAGGGATGTAGCTTCCCTCGGCAATGTGCATTTTTTCAATGCTTGTACAGTAGTGTGAGGCTACGATGGCTTCGTCTAGGGTCTTCAGTGCTTGCTGCCATGACGATCCGTCACCACTCTTTGTGGCAGCAGCATTGACATAGAGCTGGGACGATGGGGCCAACATCTCTACACCAGCACAACTTCTGGCCCCGATATAGCTCCCATCTTCAGGAGATGTGGCATCAGGAGCTGGATTAATGGGTTCTTCATTTTCATCCTCTTCGTTAAATTGGAAATATGCTACCAGTCCATAAGGATTGCAATGGGTATGGCGGCTGAAATAAGCCAATTCTCCTGGTTTGAGTGCTCGATTCCATACTTTGACCTCGTCTATACGACCATGGAAGTTACGACCTGACCATGTGACACTCTCTCCGATAAAGAGTGGTTCTGTATTGTTATTGAAGGTACCCGAATACAAAAGAGCCGCTACTCTCTGTCCATCTATGTACAACTTGACTGAGTCTCCATCAAAAACACCGGCTACGTGATACCATCGGAGTACATCAGGTGCAAAATTATAATAAGCAGATTGCCATCCTGTACCAGTGCCGAGATTGAAGTCGATGCCATTGGCTCCCATACGCAGATCAAAACCCGACTGTACCCCAGCGATCTCTGCGGACTTGGATATGATGCTACCTTCCCAATACTGTGGCTTGAGAGACGAAGCACTCACCCATGCTTCGATGGTGAGTTGATTCCCTGCAAAGGTATTGATCTCAGTATATCCGGGTACAGCGACATAGTTGCTGCCTGAAAGATAGACCGATCTGGGTGTAGGACTACACGACACCTCATAAGCTCCTATATCTGGCAAGGTAGATCGAGTGGCTCCTGTGATATCCTCAGTAGGTGCTCCTGCTGATGTACCATTGTCCACAGCCGAGCTATGGGATAGCACAGCAAGTCCGTCATCGGCTGTGCGATATAGATTGTCAGCCCCATCTGGATCAGCAGGGTTTATAAAGAGCGGATCGGTAGCATAGATGTTATTGGTATAGGTAGTGCCGCCTGTGGTTGGGTAGTTGGTGGTATTGTTGGGTAGCTGGAGCATGTTGTTTTCGAAGGTATTGGTAGCAGATAGTGTCGTACTATTTTCATAATCTGCTCCAGCAGTTGTGCTGCTTCCTGCTTTTTGGTTTGCCCAAAAGATGTTGTTTTTTAGGGTGTTGATGCCTGACCATGTTATAATCCCCCCGCCACTATAATTAGCCGAGTTGTTGTACAAGGTATTATTGGTCAGGATATTGGTGCCGTAGTACGTGTAAATCCCGCCGCTATAATTAGCCGAGTTGTTGTACAAGGTATTATTGGCCAGGGTATTGATGCCGTATTGCGTGTAAATCCCGCCGCCATGAACTGCTGCCGAGTTGTTGTACAAGGTATTATTGGTCAGGGTATTGGTGCCGTAGTATGTTTCAATCCCACCACCCGCAAATTCAACCGAGTTGTTGTACAAGGTATTATTGGTCAGGGTATTGGTGCCGTAGTATGTTTC
>CALFYH010000425.1 GCA_937952155.1 uncultured Saprospiraceae bacterium | reverse complement strand
CAAAAAAAGATGCAGAATGAAGACCATGAGTGAGGAGGAGTACCAGTTGCTTAGTAATCTCTTAGATAAAATGCGCAATCGTCCCTGATAACTATCCCGATACTTTGCCTGGATTATCCTTGATAAATGATGCCCAACCACTATGTTTTTTCTGGCCACCCATAATGCCGCCAGTTTGATTAAAATGACAAAATGCCACACCCAAGGCATCAGTTGCATCCAGATGTTTGGAGGTAATTTTTATCTTTAGAATGCTTTCCAACATTGCCGCCACTTGCTCCTTTGAAGCATTGCCATTTCCTGTTACCGATTGTTTGATCTTTTTGGGTGCATATTCGGTGATATCAAGTCCCATCGTCATGGCCGCAGCCATCGCTACGCCTTGAGCCCGACCAAGTTTGAGCATCGATTGTACATTTTTGCCATAAAAAGGTGCTTCTATGGCCAGTTGTTTTGGCAAGTACGTTTCGATTATTTCCTGTAACTGTAGAAAGATCTCTTTAAGTTTTTCATGATGATCTTCATATTTCTCCAAATGAAAAACTCCAAAACTCAACACTTTTAGCTGCCGTCCATCTACTTCCAATACCGCATAACCCAGGATATTAGTTCCCGGGTCAACGCCCAATATTTTATAGGAATCCGTGGATTTTGGTGTCGGTGCACGCATTGTATGCTATATAATTATTTAAATGCTGGTGCAAAGGTGTATAAAAATAATTATAATACATAATCTACACAAAATAATGTACATGTAGCAATTGCCAGAAAATTACAATATAAAATTTATACAATACTACAAATTCAAAAAGCCTATTGGATTGGTTCCTGACATAGGATCATAGAAGTAACCCAAATTTGGAAATAAAGTCACCAGCTCACTAGATGGTACGCCATACCACAATGCCAGTTCTGCAAAGTATTCTTCTACAGAAGTGGTAGGTATCAATACGCCGCCGCCTACATCAAGTGGATTGGTATCTGAGCCAGGATTAGAGTTAAAATTTGTCAATGAAAGCGAAGGATAATTGCCCAAAATCTTGCGACCTTGTACTGCACCACCCATTACAAATACATTACTTCCCCAAGCATGATCAGTACCGTTTCCATTCGACGTAAGGGTACGAGAAAATTCAGAAAGCGAAAAAGTAGTCACCTTATCATGTACACCCAATTGTTGCATAGCAGAATTAAACTCATTTAAAGCATTGTCTAGGTTGCTGAACATCGTTGCTTGTTCAGATAATAACGAATCATGATGATCCCATCCACCAAAATCTATAAAAAATATTTGCCTGCTCATTTTGAGTGAATCTCGGCCTGCAATAGTTTTAGCAATCATCTGAAAACTATTTGACAATTCATTATCGGAAAATGGCACATTAAAATTGATTTCACTTTGCAAAATTGGATCAAGCATCTCATGACCTTCAATACCATTCTTTATTGTCTTGCGATAGGTATTTTTAAATACGTTTTGATATCCTGGATTGACCATACCATTTATAGCAGCTGTCTTCAACTTAGAAAAAATCCAATCTTCGTTATTGTGATCAATAATACCTGTACTACCAAATCGAGGGTTAATTGAATATTCGACAGAATTATTTCCTGATTGAAAAACGTTGCTTCCAGACAAGGAAATATTCATAGATAAGATTTGGTTTTCATTGGCTGTAGTCAATAGATCTGCAATTTTTCCGCCCCAACCTATACCTGCTCTACTATCTAAAATACTAGTCTGCCATTGCATTACTTGATCTGAATGCGAATACAATCCAAGTGGAACAGGAATCGAACCACTGTAAAATTGCTGTTTATTTATAGGTTGCAATAAGGTACCCACATTAGATACAAAGGACATCGAGCCTGATTCGAATAATTGCTGACAATGTACCAAATTTGGGTGAAGACCGTATAATTTTCCGTCTGGATTGAGTGGATTTATTGGCAAAAGTTCATTTTGATTTAAAGCCATATTTGAACGAGAAGTCGCATATTCTGCATATGACGCACCACGAGGCACGAGCATATTGAACGAATCCATACCACCCGAATTCAAAATACAAACCATCGCTTTGTAATCATCCATCTTTGCACCAACAGATGAGTTAAATGAAGCAGCCGCATTAACTGTTTTTAGATTAAATAATGTAGAAAATAAGGAAGTAAGTCCAATGGCACCACAACTTGCCTGTCCCATAAACTTCCTTCTCGATATATTTTGCTTTTGCATGATATTAAAACTTTCAGGTGATTATTATTTAGTACAGTTATAGTCAGGGGAGATCATAATCAGATGGATTGCCAACCTTGTTCTGTAAAAGGGAGAATCAGCATTCCAAGTCCAATAAAGTGGATTTAAAGCATTGCGCACCATTTGCCTTGTTTCATCAGAAAGTTGCCCATGTGTCAGCAGCATGTCGAGTTCATTTATAAGATCTTCTGTATCATAAGAAAGTGATTCAATTGAAGTCGGCTTCAAATGGACTGCATCTGGATTTGTTTCCGATCCCTGCCAACTACCCATTAAATAATCCCAGGCTGTCCAAGCGTAAGTTCGATTTATGTAAGTAATTGCTGTTGCCGTATTATGCAATTTAAACTCTGGTGCTACCAATCCAGCTGCAGCAATATCTCCAACAGGCTGAAAGTCCGGCGTATAAAAATTAAAAACAGTAGGTGATGCCAATACATGTTGTCTAGTATCATTAAGATATTCAAAACCATTGTTCCAATACCTACCTTGGTCTGTTACAGTGGGCATAGACC
This sequence comes from uncultured Saprospiraceae bacterium, assembly GCA_937952155.1. Taxonomy (GTDB): domain Bacteria; phylum Bacteroidota; class Bacteroidia; order Chitinophagales; family Saprospiraceae; genus OLB9. Next base: position 1,335 of record CALFYH010000425.1, on the reverse strand, counting down.
TAGATAAATGTGTATATCGCAACATAGGCTCTCTTAGCTTGCCCGCATATTCATCAAGATATCCAGCAGCAGATCTAGCTTCTTCATCAAGTAAAATTGCTTTTATTACTGCTTTCAAATCACCTCGTACGCCATTGCCATTATTGGCGAAAGCCGCTGCTACTCGTCCTACATATGCTGGCGATGGATTGGATTTTACCAAGCGCTGTATTAGCCTATAAGAAATAAATGGGGCTGTATTTTGATGATTGAATAACCAATCAACAGCCGCTTCGATTTCGGCCATACCATCATTTGGGAAATGGATTACAGTACCGTCAGGCATTATTTTACTTCCTGGTTCATGATTGTCATTAGACATCTGCATTGGTACTGTCCTGTCAATTACATAGATATTGTGTCCAAATTCAGGCTCAGTGGGCCACCAGCAACAAGTCATATCTAATGTGTCACAAAATGCTGGATTGTTGGATGCGTAGCATATACATTCAGCCGGAAAAGGTATTCCTGGACAAGGCAGTACTGCACCTGCATATAAACCAGTAAATATCTTTGCCATCTCTTTGATATCCTGATTATTATAGGTAGGAATAGGCTTATTGCTAGCATCCAAAATCGTTGTGCCGTCTGGATTTAACTTGTGCAATCCAATAGTAAATAATTGCATGATTTCTCTAGCAAAATTTTCATCTGGTCTAATATTGTTTTCTAAATCCGTCTTAGGATTATTGAGATGACTGAGGTAATATCCCATAGCTGGATGTTTGGCTACTTCAAGTAGAACATCTTTGTAATTTCCAAAAGCTCCATTAACAAAAATATCATAATACGAACACAAAGCTTCTCCCCAAGCCTCCAAATCTGAATTAATAGATGTCACTAAGATCTGACTAAGAGAATACGCCATTCTCTGTCTTAACAAATCTTCGTTGGTCATATTGTTTTGCCACCATGCATAATTAAAATGCAAGGCATATGGCCCATATGCTTCAGGATCTGCTGCCTGAATCTGTGACCAAATATTGATCATTTGTGGCAGCATCAATGTAGGCTTTTTTGTAAATTGCGAATCTATCCAAGTCGAATATCCTTCCTTTAGTACCTCATTGATTTCTTTTGGTCCACCACCCAAAGTAGCTTGTGCCACAAATCGAGATGCGGCCATTATTTCGTCATTCATACCAGAGCCATCCATGGTTTTTGAAGGCATAGAAGTGCCTACATGACTACTTGATGTAATTGTTATACCTGTATTATGTCCAGCACCAATAAAATCTTTCGGTCGACAAATGGTGGCACTTCTTTTAGTAGTTATAACATTCCAGCTCCGGCCCT
>CALFYH010000424.1 GCA_937952155.1 uncultured Saprospiraceae bacterium | reverse complement strand
AATTTTAGCTTTGATAAAGATTTTCATGCTTACAAATTGCTTACTCACAGAAAAGGATTCTTAGTTGACTATAACCGAATTAGTAATAGAAAATTGGAATTCATTGCAGAAGTTTCAGAGCTTGTCGCATCGGATATGATTAGTATTGAAATTTCGAATGCTACAAAATCATTTTATGATTTTAACTACTATTACTCAAATGCAGGCACAAGTACAGATTACATTCCTGATAATCAAGCCATTGCGAGCTTCAACATTCAGACTGACAAAGCAATTGGTTCTTTCAGTGCCATGCATTCCATCACGAAAGATGTCTTAATAAAATAAGAATATTTTCCTGCCTATTCTTATAGAAACCATAAAGTCCTAGTCGGTTTCAAATTACCATTCTACTCTTTCAAGCATTCAACTATTTTTTTTTTATAAAATAATAAAAAATCATAGGGGCAATCTGCAAAATTGGTGTCCTAAATATAGTAAACCCAATTAATCAGTAATTTTCATCATGGAAGATAATAATATACAATCTTACCTCAAAGACTTTCCATTAATGTCGTGTCTCACCGAAAATGAGATCAAACAAATTACCACTTTCGGTGAAGTAATTGTTTATAAAAAAAATGACATCATTTTCACAGCTGGCGAAAAGTCAACAGAAATATTTTTATTGCTCAAAGGAGTTGTAAAAATAACTGCCAAATCATTTGATAATAGAGAAGTCATCAAGATGATCCTACATCCAAAGTCTGTCATGAGCGAGCTGAGCCTTGCTGGAGAAGAAGTTAGGAATAATGAAGGTACGGTAATGACAACAGAGGCATTAGTTCTAAAAGTCAAAGTGGAGTTTGTAAAAAAGATGATGCTTCAAAATCCCGAATTGGCTATGTGCATTGTCAGTTTCATAGGCCGAAAGCTGAAATATGCAGAGGAGCGATTGGAATCTTTGGCTATGAGTGATGCGAGAGAAAGGATAGTTCAGTTTTTAAAAGCAAATGCAGAGTCATTTGGTTTACCTATAGGTCATGAAACATTATTGAAGCATGAATTTACACAGCAAGATATTGCCAGTTTTACGGGTACATCCCGACAAACTGTTACAACTGTGCTAAATGACCTCAAAAAGAGCAACAAGATTCATTTTAAACGTAAAGCAATCTTGATTCGAGATGTGGCTCATCTCGCCTAATAAAAGTTTTCTCATAATTTAGTTATACCTGAAATTTAGTAAAAAAGCAGATTCAAAAGTGGATTTGCTTTTTTTTATGAAAAATATTTTGGTAAAGAATAAATTATATTACCTTTGCGTCGCTTTTAATAAGAGCAATTGGAAGAGTGGCAGAGCTGGTTGATTGCACCGGTCTTGAAAACCGGCGTACCTGAGAGGGTACCGGGGGTTCGAATCCCTCCTCTTCCGCCCAAGAGCATCCTGTAAGACCTTCTTATATGGTGCTTTTTTGTTTATGCCAGTCAGGTTTTTGTATGGCATGATTTTTATCATTTTTCAATAAATCTTATATTTCGATGGGAAGAGCATTTGAATACCGCAGAGCAGCAAAAGAAAAAAGATGGGCCACGATGTCACGTATTTTTCCTAAGGTTTCCAGAGCTATTACAATTGCCGCTAAGGAAGGAGGCCCAGATCCAGAAACAAATTCCAAGTTGCGTCTAGCTATTCAGGCCGCAAAAGCCGCCAATATGCCCAAGGATAATGTAGATAACGCCATCAAGCGCGCTGCAGGCAAGGATGCTGACGAATTTACAGAAGTGAATTACGAAGGCAAAGGTCCTCATGGTGTCTTGGTATTTGTGGAGTGTGCAACCGACAATACAACCCGTACGGTCGCAAACGTAAAATCCTATTTTAACAAAACAGGCGGATCGCTGGTACCTACTGGATCATTGGAGTTCATGTTTGACCGCAAGACTGTGGTAGAATTTGAAAAACCTGAAGCATTGGATCTGGATGAGTTTGAATTGGAAATGATAGATTATGGTATGGATAGCTACGAGGTAGATGAAAATACCGTCTATGCTTATGGCAGTTATACTGATTTTGGTACCTTAGCAAAGGGATTTGAAGAGAAAGGTATTAATATAAGCAAAGCCAATCTTCAGCGTATACCAACAACACCTATCGAATTTACCGATGAGCAGATGGTGGACATCGAGAAACTCATAGACAAACTCGAAGATGATGATGATGTGCAGGCAGTTTACACTAATCTTGCTTAAGAGGCAACGTCTCATCGTTTAATACATCAATCACTCGCTGATAGTATTCTATGGCTTTTTGCGGGCTTGACGCTATGCTCACAAGGCCCAACTTACCGTATTGCGACAGTGCACTGATGATATGAAACATCACACCTTCACATTTTGTATGATCGAAATGCAGTGCATGATGCATCGCTATATCTATGAGATCCAAAGGCGTCAATCCCTTGTACGCATCATTTTGAAGATTGTCAGTCGCAAAGTAATACCTTGTCCTGCCATCCGGTAATACATAGCTTCCTAAATCGGAATCGTAATAGCCTTCTGTAAGAAACTGCAGCATGAGAAAAGGATGCGTAGTGCCACCTTTACGGAGATTGATCTCAATGGCATAATGATTCCATCCATCATCAGATTTAACACTCATAAAATCAACTCCAAAGCGACCAAGTGCGCCTTTATCTCTCAAGGTCTGACCTATTTTTTTTGTAATTTCTGACAACTCTACACTATAATCATCACTCGCCGGGAAATTTGCACCTGCAAAAATTTGCTGATTTTCTCCCGATAATACCTGATCATGCGTCGATATCACACATACTTCTCCCAGTGGATTTATCCTGCATTGGACTGAAGGTGATGTGACTTCGGTTCCCGTTACAAATGCCTCAACAATACCACCTGTTTTAATGATTTTTTCTATGAAATGGTCATAGCTTAGTTTTTTAGCCACAATTTTCAGATGAGATCGAATATGGGTTTGTATCCAATTGATCAATTCATCATAATCCATATCTCCCTCAGGATAAACAAAAATTGCATTTCCGTCGCCAGAAAATCCTTCATTTATTTTCACAACAGCTTTAGATAGATCTGGATATTCGATGCGCAGTTTAGTTAATCCAGAAACAAGCTCGGTTTCAGAATATAAATTTTCGTATCCCGCTGGAAAGTTCACTCCACATTCTTTGAATATACCACGGCTTCCACTTTTAGACCCAAGATAATTATACACAGGATCACAAGCATACATGGGAATATTGAGCTTAATCGCCAACTCCTTCTCTGCATCTGTCGTATTAAAATAAACCAAGTGAGCAGCGTCACTATCTGGAATACTCTGCCTGATTCGCTTTATAAGTCTTGGTCGATTCAGAATTTTGTTTGTTAATGGGAGATTTCCAGAATCATAACAACTCAATAAGGTGAGCCTGCTCCTTGCATGGTGCTGTGTGATACCTGGCAACATGTGCAAATAATAATCTATAATAAGTGGTGAAATAGGAATACTAGTAACAAACGTGACGCGTGTCTCTGGCATCCGCAAAAGCATCAACATGCACAACATGCGTTCTTCATAGTAGAAATGTCCTTTGATTTTTGAAAGGATTTCATGATCCAAAGTCAGACTTGGAATTACGACAATAGTTTTGGGTGCCAATTTATTTTCAAAAACCTGCCTGTATTGCTCAGCAAATTTAGACTGTAGTGCATCAAATTGCCGTTGAAATTCTTGATTATTGGTTTGCATCGATATACATTTACGAACAGGCTAAAAATATAATATTTCACCAACTCAATTGCCACTATCATTGATTGGTAAAATTAATTATAATCAATATTTTTTCTCATGATTTAAGTATGAACTGCATATGATCAAAATTACATTTAATACATAATAATTCGGACAAATTCCAGTTGAAAAATTGCTTGTTGATGAAAAAAACCTGATATTTGTTATCTAAATTAGATAGAAATATGAGTTCGATAAGTTGGTTTGAGATTCCTACAAAAGATATAGACAGAGCCCAAGCATTTTATGAAACAATCCTTGGTATCAAAATGATTCCTATGGATAATCCAATGCTGAAAATGCGTATGTTTCCAGTTGCAGAAATGATGTCTGACGTTACTGGTGCTATAGTTTTTAACGAATCATTTTATGAACCTTCAAATACTAAAGGTAGTTTGGTCTATTTGAATGCCAATCCAGATGTTCAGCTTGTTTTGGATAAAGTAGTTGCCGCAGGTGGCCGTATTTTAGTACCAAAAACCGCGATCTCCGAGGAATTCGGATTTATGAGCTTGATATTGGATACGGAAGGCAACAGGATAGGTTTACATTCCATATCGTAAGCATTCTATACTCCTTTACAAACTAGAAAATGCACCTATAAGGGAATTAATATGCCCTTTCGTCATTATTTCTCATATAATTGATGAAGGCTCTATTGACAACACGCATACCACCTGGTGTAGGATAATTGCCAGAGAAATACCAATCACCATTATGATTTGGACATGCTTTGTGCAGATCCTCTATACTTTGGTAAAGCACTTGCACTTCTGGCGCAATATTTTCAGGTGTGACCAATTGGGAAATTTTGGCTGAAATTTGTTCGTCTGTATAGTGTGCATACAGTGATTGGACCTGATTCTGCATTTCATGCACAGGTTTATTTTCTTCTTCTATACAACGTTTCAAAACATCATCAAGCAAGCCAGATTTACCATCTTCTTCCAAAAGTTCAACTAAAGCCCTAAATGCCACAAATTCTTTCATCTTGCTCATATCGATACCGTAACAATCTGGATATCGGATCTGTGGTGCAGAAGAAACAATAATGATTTTTTTGGGTCTTAAAGTAGATAAGATATAGATGATGCTTTCTTTGAGTGTCGTACCTCGGACGATAGAATCATCGATCAATACTAATGTATCTACTTCATTGCGTACTATGCCGTAGGTGACATCATAGACGTGCGACACCATTTGATTTCTCGAGGCATCATCGGCTATAAAAGTCCTTAATTTTTCATCTTTTACGGCAAGTTTTTCGGCTCTAACCGCTAATGATAAGACATTTGCTAAGGCTTCGTCTGTCAAAAGACCTTGTTGAGATAACTCCAGAATCTTTTTACTTTTAATATCATTGAGCTTTGCTTCTAGTCCTTTGATCATACCAAAGAAAGCTACCTCCGCAGTATTGGGGATAAACGAGAAAATTGTATTTTCGATATCATAATCTACTGCCTTCAAAATTTTGTCGGCCAAGAGTTCACCCAATTTTTTACGTTCAAGATAAATGTCTCTATCCGTACCGCGACTAAAATAAATCCTTTCAAAACTACATGGTGTTGGTTTTGTCGGTTCTTTGACCAACTCTTCTGATACCAGCCCATTTTTCTTAATTATAAGCGCATGCCCGGGTTTAAGTTCTTTCACCTGATTGAACCGAATGTTGAGGCTTGTCTGGATAGCCGGTCTTTCGGAAGCAACGACAACAATCTCGTCATCTTGATAATAAAATGCAGGTCGAATACCTGCCGGATCTCTAAAAACAAATGCATCGCCATGACCAATCAAACCTGCCATGACATAACCACCATCAAATTTTCTGATTTCGGATTGTTTGACAACATAACTTGCTTGCCTGACAACACTAATCAATCTCTTTAGACTATACTATATCATAGTAGTAAATGACATTGGGAGAAAAATAAGAAAATAAGTTTGTTAAGAAGATATTGGGCAATTAGTACTGCTCAGCTTTGATGTCACCACCTTTACACTTGCAGCCTATCAACGTCATCGTCTATAACGTCCCTTGTTTGGAAGTCTCATCTTCAGGCCGGTTTCGCACTTAGATGCTTTCAGCGCTTATCCGTTGCCCACGTAGCTACTCGGCCGTGCAACTGGCGTTACAACCGATTCACCAGCGGTGAGTCCAACCCGGTCCTCTCGTACTAAGGTCAGCCCCCGTCAAACTTCCTACGCCCATCACAGATAGGGACCGAACTGTCTCACGACGTTCTGAACCCAGCTCGCGTGCCACTTTAATCGGCGAACAGCCGAACCCTTGGGACCTTCTCCAGCCCCAGGATGTGACGAGCCGACATCGAGGTGCCA
>CALFYH010000423.1 GCA_937952155.1 uncultured Saprospiraceae bacterium | reverse complement strand
AAATCTTGACGACTCAATATTTCGCCTTCGATTGCAGAACTTTTTATTGCTTCCTTTACAAGTACATTTAGGATTGTTTCTGATTGTTCATTACCAGATAAGCTTTGTATAAATCCCTGACTTTCTCCGGCCAAGGCTGTAAATCGCAATGCTATTTCTGTGTATTCATTTTCATTGTACCTAAATTGAAGCCAATCTTTTTGTTCCCAATTATACATCATGAGCCGATTATTTACATTATTCGGCTCAAATATACGAAATAAATGAGCCGATTAGTCATTTTAATCGGCTCATTTGAATAAAACTAGATTTCAAACTATGATAAAACTATTCTTTTGCAATGTAAAATGAATCAACCATAGGAATCATGTCAAAATTTATTTCTCTTTCTCTACCATCGTTAAATAAGTGTCTTAGAAATTTTACTTTTTCTGAATCCAGCATTTTTCTAAAATCCAACTTGTGTGGTGAGTCTGATATTACCAAACCTAAAAGCATAAAATGGTCTATTTTGGAATTATCAATAAAATGTATGTTTCTTAATCCCTTAATACACAATGGAATAACTTCTTGATCTTTGAATATCTGTTTTTTGGTTGAAGGTATTGTATTTATATCTAATTTCATTGTTATTGGTGCTACTTCAAAATCATCCATCACTGCTAAATATAAAGAATCATTATGCATTAAAACATTGGTTTTTTTGTCAACTCTCAATAAACATTCTACTTTATCTTCAACAAATGTTGTATCAAATAACTTAACCTTTGCTTGATTAAATGCATTATTCGCAATAAAATGGTAATCAATTAATGTAGTAATGTTTGGAACTTCATTATAATCATGGCAATAATATGCCGCAAAGATGGTATAAAATGTTTTGTCAGAATATATTTCAATATCGAACTTATCCAATAATTCAATCCCTGCCTTTTCCAATATTAATTCATTAAGGTCAAACTCTTTGTAAGTAACCTTAACGGTATTTTTCTCCATTTTGTCATTGCAAGAAAAAATAGAAAAAACCAAAATAATTTTTAAAAATACCCTAATCATCGTTATTCAATTTAGATTTCATTTGTCAAAAAAATAATATTCATCACCTAGGAAAAATAGTAGGAAGTCAAATTCCTAGAATTCGATACAATATCTGCAATTTGGTAATACTATATAGGTTTTCTTCAATATTTATTTAAACTTTAACAATAATTACGCTAGTGCCTGACCTACACCAACATCTCAAACAACATCGGATTGTTATTGATGTGTTCGTAATTGATTTTGGCGGCAGTCAATCTGTCTATCAAAGCAGGAAAGTCATCTTGATTTTTTAGTTCGATACCTACAAGTGCAGGACCTGAGTCTCTATTGTTTTTTTTGGTATAGGCAAAGTGTGTAATATCATCTTCAGGTCCTAAGACATGGAGAAAATCTCGCAATGCTCCTGCTCTTTGCGGAAAGCGGACGATAAAATAATGTTTTCTATTTTCCCATAGTAGGGCACGCTCTCTGATCTCTTCGGTGCGGCTGATATCATTGTTACCACCACAGATGATGATACCTACATTTTTGCCTTTGATTTGATCTCTTATAAATGCAAGGGCAGAGATACTGATAGCTCCGGCTGGCTCAGTTACTATGGCCTCATCATTGTATAGTTTCAGCATCGTAGAGCAAATTTGACCTTCAGGAACCAAGACAATTTCATCTACTATCTCTTTGCAAATATCAAAAGTATGCTGTCCGACGCGTTTTACTGCAATACCATCTGCAAAGGAATCTATTTTGTCTAGTGTAACAACTTGTCCAGCTTTTAGTGATGCATGAAGCGCCGGTGCACCTTCTGATTCTATGGCTATGATTTTGGTGTTTGGTGATCGTTGTTTGAAATAAGAACCAACACCACTCAACAATCCTCCACCACCAACTGCTACCAATAATATATCCAATGGTTCAGGACACTGCTCCAATATCTCCAATCCTACAGTGCCTTGCCCAGCCATGACATCATAATCATCAAATGGATGGATAAATGGCAAACCATCCAATTCACAGCGTTGGATAGCCGCATGATATGCATCGTCAAATGTATCTCCGACCAGTACAATATCTACGTACTCGCCACCAAAATGTCGCACCTTAGATATCTTTTGTTTTGGTGTAGTAGATGGCATGTAGATCGTGGCATGAATCTGTAGATTGGAAGCTGCGAAGGCGACTCCTTGTGCATGGTTGCCTGCACTCGCACATACGATACCGCGTGTGACGAGTGTAGGCTCCATGACAGAAATTTTATTGTATGCACCACGGATTTTGAAGGAGCGAACGACCTGCATATCTTCTCTTTTGAGCCAGACATTGCAATCATATTTCCTAGATAGTGAAGGACTGCGTTGCAAAGGTGTAGTATATACTACTTCTTTTAGTCGTAGATGTGCTTCTTGTAAATCAGTTACTGCAACCATTTATGAAATTAGGAATTACAAAAGTTAAATGATGAATCATTAATTTCGTTCAGGTCTTAGACTTCTTACGGTCTTTCCTGTTTGCCACATTTCTGAGTCGCGAAGTTCTTTGAGTTCCACTTCCAACTTTTCTCTATAATCTGGCTGCGAATTGCTATCAATAGACCTTTGTGCTTCGTTGCCCGATGCGACACTGTCGTATAATTCAGAAAAGACTGGAGCTACCGCATCTCTAAATTTGTTTTTCCAATCCAAGGCACCACGTTGTGCAGTCGTACTACAATTGGCATACATCCAGTCCATACCGTTTTCAGCTACAAGCGGCATAAGCGACTGCGTCAGTTCTTCTACTGTCTCATTGAAAGCTTCAGATGGCGAATGTCCACGCTTGCGCAATTCATTATATTGTGCTTCGAAGATACCTTGTACAGCGCCCATCAAACTACCACGTTCGCCAGTAAGGTCGCTATATACTTCTTTTTTGAAATCGGTTTCGAATAGATATCCTGAACCTACACCGATACCCAACGCCACTACCCTATCAAACGCTTTGCCAGTCGCATCTTGGAAGATAGCATAGCTGGAATTGAGTCCTTTACCTTCAAGAAATAATCTTCTCAAACTGGTACCTGAACCTTTTGGTGCTATCAATATGACGTCAATGCCCGATGGTGGTACGATACCCGTTCTTTCTTTGTAGGTCACACCAAATCCATGCGAAAAATACAAAGCTTTGCCTGGAGTCAAATACGGCTGCAAAGTAGGCCAAACAGCAATCTGCGCTGCATCAGACAAAAGATATTGGATGATAGTCCCTTTTTCAGCTGCTTCTTCTATACTAAAAAGCGTCTCACCTGGTATCCATCCATCATTTACTGCCTTTTGCCATGTCGGCGAATCCTGTCTTTGACCTATGATGACATTAAAACCATTATCCTTAAGGTTCATCGCTTGACCAGGACCTTGTACACCATAACCAATGATGGCGATGACTTCATCTTTGAGTACTTCTCTGGCTTTTGCCATTGGGAATTCTTCTCTGGTGACTACATTTTCTACTGTACCACCGAAATTTAATTTTGCCATACTTATTTAATTACTAATGATAAATTTTTGAATTACAAATTAATTGATGAATGGTATAAGGTAAATTTGGTTAGGATATTTACATGCTAAAAACGCCTTCATTTTTGTCTAAGAATTCATTTTCCACAAGCGCCTCACTTGGCACTCTGTATTCAAATTCTTTCACTTTATTGTGAAAACCATCGCTTTTTTTGATGATGGCAATTCTTGCGGAACGAACAAATTCCAAAAGGCCATACGGTTCTAAAGTTTTGATTAGGTTATTGATTTCTTCTCTTTGACCTGTACATTCGAAAATGATAAAATCTTTTCTAATCACAACAGCTCGAGCGCCTTGTTCTCTAAGGAGACGTTCCACTTTTACTTTTTCAGTAATGACATCGGCGGCTACTTTGTAGAGTGCCATTTCTTGCCATATAATTTCGTCATCGGTATTGAAATCCACCTTGAGTACGTCGAGCAACTTCTCTATTTGTCTGGATAATTTCCTGACAACATCTTCGGTTTCATTGATGACAATGGTGAATCTATGAATACCTTCTACTTCGCTTGGCGACGTATTTAAGCTTTCGATATTTATTTTTCGACGGGTAAAAATGATGGCCAATTTATTGATCAAGCCTATTTGATTTTCCGTATAAACGGTAATAGTATATTCTTGCTTCATTACAATTCTTCTTTTGATAATATAATTTCCGAAACTCCGCGACCTTGTGGTACCATAGGGAAAACATTATTTTCTTTTCCGACCATCACTTCCAATAAAAACGGATTTTCATGCCTTAAAATATCTTCTAATGTGCATTTAAGTTCAGCTCTTTGATATACTTTTTTCGCATCAATGTTATAGGCTGCTGCCAATTTTATATAATCTGGACTTTTGATATTGACAAACGAATACCTATTCTGATGAAAAAGCTCTTGCCATTGTCTGACCATACCAAGAAACTGATTATTGAGAATGATGATTTTTACATTGACATTAGCTTGCATAATGGTACCTAGCTCCTGCAATGTCATCTGAAATCCACCATCACCAATAATTGCAATGACCTGTCTATCAGGTGCACCATATTTTGCTCCAATAGCAGCTGGCAGCGCAAATCCCATCGTTCCAAGTCCACCTGAAGTAACATTAGACCTAGTACTATTGAGCTTAGCGTAGCGACATGCGACCATTTGATGCTGGCCTACATCAGATACAATAATTGCATCTCCTTTGGTAATTTCATTGATACATTTTAGTACTTCTGCCATTGTGAGCGCCTCTGACTCAGGATTTTGCTCAGGAAAGATGACTTTTTCGGTTTCCTTTATGGTACAATCTGAAAATTTTTGGAGCCAATCCTTATTGTCATTTTTTTGAATCAATTTGGTCAAGATTGGCAATGTTTCTTTGCAATCGCCCCAAACAGAAACGGTACTTTTAACATTTTTATCGATTTCAGCTGGATCTATGTCAAGATGGATGATTTTTGCCTGTTTTGCATATTTATCTAACCTACCCGTTACCCTATCATCAAAACGCATACCTACAGCGATGAGTACATCACATTCATTGGTAAGAAGATTCGGTCCATAATTGCCATGCATGCCCAACATCCCAACTGCAAGCTTATGATCTGTAGGTATCGCGCCCATACCTAAGATAGTCCAAGCAGCAGGAAAATTTCCTTTTTCGACAAAAGCTTGAAATTCCTTCTCTGAATTTCCCAAAATAACACCTTGACCAAAGATGACGAATGGTCTTTTTGCTTCATTGATAATAGCCGCTGCTTCCACAATATACGCAGGTCTTACTTCTGGTTTTGGTTTATAACTTCGGATGTGGAAACACTTTTGATAACCTTCATAATCAAATAGTTGCAATTGTGCATTTTTGGTAATATCAATGACTACCGGCCCAGGACGTCCAGTACTAGCGATATAAAAAGCTTTTGCCAATACATGTGGAATTTCTTCAGCATTGGTGACTTGATAACTCCATTTTGTAACAGGTGTAGTGATATTGATGACGTCGGTCTCTTGAAAAGCATCTGTACCCAACAAATGTGCAAAAACCTGTCCCGTTATACATACTACAGGCGTAGAATCTATCATGGCATCCGCCAAGCCTGTAACCAAATTGGTTGCACCTGGACCGCTTGTGGCAAAAACTACACCTGTTTTGCCTGATACACGGGCAAATCCTTGGGCTGCATGAATGGCGCCTTGTTCGTGACGTACCAAGATATGTTCTAATCGATCATTATAATCATACAATGCATCATATACGGGCATGATCGCACCACCTGGATAGCCAAAAATAGTTTTGATACCTTCCTGAATCAAAGCATCCAATAAGGCCTGAGATCCCGTAACTTGTTTAGTTGCGGTAGGTTTTATTTCAATATTCGGGCTTGTATTTGCGGTCATACTGTGATTGATTGATCGTTTAAATTGTTAATATACTGAATTGATTTTGAGAATTCCTGCTTGGTGCAAGTTTTAATATCATTTATTGATTTGTCACAGGATTTAACTGATTTCTGGTTTTCTATAATATAACAATAAGTCGGTAGATGAGACATCTAT
>CALFYH010000422.1 GCA_937952155.1 uncultured Saprospiraceae bacterium | reverse complement strand
CACGACGCTCTTCCGATCTAAATCATACTCAAAATCAAACGAAAATTGGGTGTAGAGATTCCATTTTTCAGACAATTTTGGGTTAAAAATAATTACTCCCTGTAAGTCACCATTAAAAGTTATTGTCATAGATAGAATAATTTATACCAGGAAAAATATCCAATTGTAAGCTGCCTTTTTCAACCTGGTAACCCAGACCTAGATGTGGCGAAAATTCATTATCAGCATAAGTACCGCCCAATGAAATACCAAGGTCTCCCAAAATCCTTCTATTAATCGCTTGAAAAATACTGTAGTTATTTTGACTTCGATCTTCGTAATTAATGTCAAAGTGCGTAAAATTGAAATATGAAATTTTACTTGTCACATCTCTATTTGCAAACATGGTCAGCGATGCACTTTGGTCGCTACCGAATAAACCAATATTTATTTGTGCATTTGAAGTCAAGGTAATAAACACCATAAAACTTAGAAGTATTATAAACTTGTTCATATATTGATTTTATTTTGTCTATTTTTCTATATTGTTTAACATCCTTGGAAATAATAATTGCCCAGTGATTATAATTTCTTACTTTGGTTGCTGTTGAGTGACACAGTGGATCATTCCGCCATTGGCATAAAGATTTCTAACATCAATACCTACAACCTGTCTAGTAGGATACAGACTTTGGATGATTTTATTGGCTATCTGATCATTTTTGTCATTGTAATTGGGCACGAGAATGACTGTATTGGCAATATAGTAATTGATGTATGAGCCTTTATAATCCAATACATCACCAGATGGTTTTACCACTTCTTCCGATGTCAATGGTAGGACTATATGTTTATATTTTTTACCTTCTTTATTTTTTGCTACATAGAGAATCTCAATATCTTCATCATTTTAAAGAGAATAATTCTGCTACAGTAAAAGATATTCTTAATAGGGCAAAACTTATTCGGTTAAGACAAGCATCAACTAATCCATTTCTTTTATCAAGAACTTTGAAAGATTCTTTGGAGAATAATG
>CALFYH010000421.1 GCA_937952155.1 uncultured Saprospiraceae bacterium | reverse complement strand
ACGATTGTGCATTGTAATTATTCGTCCGATTACCCGAATAAAGCTACATTTGCACTAAAATTTATCAGCAGCAGCAATGAAACACAAAGGATTTTTTATAGCATTTGAAGGCATTGACGGTAGTGGTAAAAGTACACAAGTGAAACGACTTGCAGATCATTTGGATAAAAAAGGTCATAAAGTGTACACCACTTGTGAGCCGACTGATAGTCCTATTGGCAAAATCATACGGGATATATTTAATCATCGTCTGGAAGGCGACCAAAAAGTGATTGCCGCATTGTTTGCAGCTGACAGATTGAATCACTTATTGCATAGTAAAGATGGAATTCTCCAAAAATTAAGTGAAGGTTACACCGTTATTACTGATCGATATTATCTTTCGTCTTATGCATATCACAGTGTTCACGGTATTGATCTTGAATGGGTAATACAGGCAAATGCGTTGAGTGCGCAATTGCTGCGTCCAGATATCAACATCTATATCGACGTGCCACCTAGATTAAGTCTCGAACGACTTTCTGCACGTAAGATAGACATCGAAATGTATGAAACTATGGAAAATTTAACACGAGTGTATAATCAATACCAAATTGTCTTTGACAGAATAAGAGATGACGAAAAAATAGTCGAAATTGACGGAAGTCGTCAACAAGATGAAGTACACAATGATATTATTGATGCTGTTTCTGCCTTGTAAAGAAAACTTTATTTGTTTTAACAAATAACTTGAAGACTCAATTAAACCATTTAAGTTAAATATTGTCTTATCTATTCATTCACTTACGAATATTCATGCGAAATATTATTTTCCTTTTACTCATCATAGTAGAAACTGCGTCATTATTTGCTCAAAGACCACAAGGCCAAGCAAATTTTAAGCCTATTAATATCATAGGCACTGTAATCGAAGAAGCAAGTGGCAATCCACTCGAATTTACTACCGTATCGGTTTTTTCTCAAAAAGATAGTAGCTTGATCGGCGGAGGATTGACAGATGACAAAGGTATGTTTAATATTGAAGTTCGGCCAGGTAAGATGTATGCAGTTATTGAGTTTCTTTCTTACTCTTCCAAAACAATACCAAACATAATAGCAACCAAAGATCAGGCTTCTATAGATCTCGGCATTATAAAATTATCTTCAGATGCTATCTCATTAGAAACTGTCGAAATTGTAGGCCAGAAGAGCGAGACAACATTTGCATTAGACAAGCGTGTATTTAATGTAGGAAAAGATCTGTCAAACCGCGGTGGCAATGCGCAAGACATTTTGGACAATGTGCCTTCAGTGACTGTCGATGTAGATGGTGGCGTGAGCCTCAGAGGTAGCGGCAATGTCAGAATTCTGATCGATGGTAAGCCCAGCGGTCTCGTAGGCATCAATGGTGCATCTGGATTGCGCTCTATTCCTGCTAATATGATAGACAGAGTAGAAGTGATCACAAATCCATCCGCCCGATATGAAGCAGAAGGTATGTCAGGCATTATAAATATAATACTAAAAAAAGATAACAGAACTGGTATCAATGGCAGCTTTGAAGTTTCTGGTGGATGGCCCGAAAATTATGGTTTAGGTGCCAATGTAAATTACCGAAAAGGAAAAACCAATTTCTTTTTTAATTACGGACTTAACTATAATTTCAATCCTTCTACAGGTTATTCCTATCAAGAAATATTAACTGGAGACAGCATACCAGCAAGCTACATCGTAAGAGATGGAGAAAGAAACAGATTATCGAACAGCTTCAGAGCAGGACTAGATTATTCGTTGTCCGAAAAACAGACTTTGACAGGTTCTGTTTTATATAGATATGCAACGAATGACAATAATTCACCGATCAGATATTATGACCATAAGTTCAGTAGTACGGAACAACGTGGCAAAAATCTCATCCCGACAGATAACTACACTGAACGCTTAGAAATAGAAAAAGAAAAAAGTCCAACACAAGAATATACCTTAGACTATCTAAAAAGATTTAAACAGGAAGGACAAGAATGGAAAACTTCAATACAGTACAGCCTAAATTCAGACACTGAATCTGCCACATATGCACAAAGTTTGTATAAAAATGGACTTTTATACAGTAATAATGGTAAACAACGCTCAGAAAATGCTGAAAACCAAAAGAACTTTACCTTCTCATCTGACTATGTACACCCAATTACCAAAGATAGTAAGTTTGAAACTGGTTGGAGAACGCAAATTAGAAACATAAGCAATGATTATCTAGTAGAAGACTCGATAGATCAGAAATGGGTGACGAATACATCATTTTCAAATAAGTTCAGGTATGATGAATACATTCATGCAGCTTACGCCATATATGGTTCAAAAATCAATAAATTTTCGTTTCAAGGTGGACTTCGTGCCGAATATACTAAATTCACTACCGAATTGCTTGAAACAAAACAAATCAACCCAAGAAATTTTATAAAACTTTTCCCAAGCGGACATATAAATTATGAATTTGAAGGTCAAAATCAATTGCAATTAAGCTATTCTAAACGCATTCAGCGACCGCGATTTTGGGATTTGAATCCATTTTTTACCTTTGCTGACAATAGAAATATTATGAGTGGAAATCCCAATCTAAATCCCGAATATACAGACAGTTATGAATTAGGTCATGTAAAATACTGGGAAAAAGGGAATATTGGTACAAATATTTTCTGGAGACATACAACAGACGTAATACAGCGCATCACTAAATTTAATGATGATGGCACTTCCCTCACCTTACCACTAAATCTAGCTACTTCAGATAATGCGGGTATTGAATTTCTTTTTGCTTATAACCCAATAAAATGGTTGCGATTAGATGGAAATGCAAATATCTTTAGGAATATAATTAAAGGTGAATATGAAGGCCAAGATTTAGGCGCTGATAGCTACAGTTGGTTCGGTAGGATCGGAAGTAGAATCACTTTCTGGAAGAATGCAGACTTACAAACACGACTCAATTACAGAGCGCCAGTAGATATTCCCCTAGGCCAGCAAAAAGCACAATACATCGTTGATATTGCCTTTAGTAAAGATTTTTGGAATAATAATGCCACATTTACGCTTGCTGCTAGAGACTTATTCAATTCAAGAAGAAGAAATACAGAACTACTCACAGATACTTTCTATCAAAGAGTAGATCAGCAGTGGAGACGAGCGCCAATTGTAGCAACCTTCAGCTATAGACTCAATATGAAAAAAGATCGCAAAAAACAAACTCGTGGTGAAGGTGGTGAAATGGAAGGAGGAGAAATGTAAATCTTCAATATATTTTTGAAATAAAAATAAAACTTCCATGCCAATCTGTTCATGCTCTAGATTGAAATCTAAACTTATAATATTGAATGTTCAATAGATACATTAAACGATTGTTCCTAAGCAATAATAAATACAAAAGCCAGTCAAATAATCATAATTCACAGCTAATGTATAATCAGGCTTGCTGGAAAAGTCAAATTCTTTCAAAAAATTAAAGCAATATAACTGGGATATCATTCAAAAAACAAGTGATAGAGAATGGAAGAGTCAAAAGTGCGTCTATCGCCAAAGCAGAATACCAAGAATTAAACTCTGATAATCAAGGCGATGGAAAAGCATTTTGACTCGGGAATGAACGGTGCTTCGCAATCGTCATTTTTTGAACTGTTTTTTTTTGCTTACTTTTTTCTGGGCAAGCATTACAAAGTAATAATTGTAAGCAAAAAGAAAAAAAGTAAATGCTGCCCGCAACGGCCAAATGTTTTAAAAATGTGCAAATGATTTAAGAGTATAACGTTCATTCCTGTGCATCGAAATCACAAATACAAGTATATTACATTGATAATCAATAATATGTATATTTGAAAGGGGGAAAGATGGAAAAGAAACTGGAAGAAAAAGAAAAAATATCAATCGCTGAAATCAAAGCTGATTTTGAAGCCGAAGGGGAAATGTTTGATGACAGTGAGATAGAGAAAATCAGGGGCTTTTTATACCTGCTTGCACAGATAAGTTATGAGCAGTACAACCGGAATAAACAGGTTAGTGAAACAACAAATGGTAAAATAATAAACATAAATAGCAACTCCGATGAATCAACAAAAAGCAATACTCTATATCCGTGTGAGTACGGACGAACAGGCTGAAAAGGGTTACAGCCTGAAACATCAGGAAGAAAGATTAAGACAATATTGCCGGCATCAGCAAATTGAAGTTGTTGCTGTTTACAAGGAAGACCATTCTGCTAAAACTTTTGAAAGGCCAGAGTTTACCAAACTCCTGGCCTTTTTAAAAAAGAATAAGGGATGCGCCGACCTGCTCTTGTTTTTAAAATGGGACAGGTTCAGCCGTAATGCAGGGGATGCGTATGCAATGATTAACCAGCTAAACAAATTGGGTGTTGAGCCGCAGGGAATAGAACAACCGCTTGACCTGAATGTTCCTGAAAACAAAATCATGCTGGCATTTTATCTGGCCGCACCCGAAGTAGAAAATGACAGGCGTTCATTAAATACCATTGCTGGTATGCGCCGTGCAATGAAAGAAGGTCGGCATGTGACATTAGCACCACGAGGTTACCGTAATGCAAGAAATGAATTGAACAGGCCGATTATTGAACCTAACAACCATGCTGTGCATGTGGCTTGGGCATTT
>CALFYH010000420.1 GCA_937952155.1 uncultured Saprospiraceae bacterium | reverse complement strand
AGCGCCTTATTTTCACCATATAGAAATCGTCTCTGAAAAAAGGACCACAGATTACCAAAAACTCTTAAAACACTTGGATATTGAAGCATCATCTTTTGTCATGATCGGCAATTCACTCAAATCGGATGTAATGCCCGTACTGGAACTTGGTTCATACGGCATTCATGTTCCATTTCATACTACATGGGCTCACGAACATATAGATGTCACCATTACCGACCCAAAATTTTTTTATGCTGAAAAAATTTTCGAGTTACGCAATCTATTTTTACAATAATGCAGGAAATAAACACAGACACTTGGCATAGAAAAGAGATTTTTGATTTCTTTTGTGGATTTGATGAACCATATTTCGGTGTCACATCAGATGTGAATGTGACTAAAGCTTATCAGAGTTCCAAAGAGAAAGGAGTTTCGTTTTCTGTGTATTATCTGCACTGTACCCTGATCGCCATTAATCAAGTCGAGGCACTCAAATTCAGAATTTTGGATGCAAAACCAGTAAAATATAAAACAATTCATGGATCCGCAACTATCGACAGACATGATGGTAGCTTTGGATTTAGCTTTATTGATTTTGAAGAAGATCTGCATGTATTTAATGTAAATTTTCAAAAAGAAGCAGAAAGAATTCGCACTTCAACAAATCTTTTCCCGGATAGAAATGGAGTTGATTGTATTCACTTTTCGGCGTTGCCTTGGATAAAATTCACATCATTATCTCATGCTCGTTCCTATAGAATCCAAGACGCTGTACCTAAAATATCATTCGGCAAAATGACATTAGAGAACAATGTAAGGACTATGCCTTGCTCTATTCATGCGCATCACGCTGTGGTAGATGGCAGAGATATTGGGTTGTTTTTTGATGCATTACAAGCAGCATTCGACAAGTGAGAAGATAATAAATCAATGCATTCGATCACCACGTAAGGATCTTTTTTGCATTATTTCTGCTTCGAATTCCAGCATGTCTTGCCATCTTGCTTTGACTTTTTCTTCAGGTGCATACAATTTGGCCAAATCAAGAAATGTCCTATAATGCCCTGCTTCTGATACCATAAATTCATGGTAAAATGTTTTGAGTTTTTCATCAGAAATGTGCAAAGATAAGAGTCTGAATCGCTCACAGCTTCTTGCTTCGATCATCGCAGAGATAAGTAATTTGTCTGTAAGTCTGTCTTCTTCATTTCCACCTTGACGCTGAAACTTCATCAGTTCAGTAACGTAATCATCAGACCTATTAGCACCAAATTCAAAGCCTCTTAGATTTAGCTCTTTTAGCACCTTACGGAAATGGCCCCATTCTTCTGCAACAATTGGTGTCACTTCATCAACCAACTCCTTCTTATGTGGATATTTTACAATCAGTGATATACACGTAGATGCAGCTTTTTGCTCACAATATGCATGATCAATCAAAATTTCATCTATGGTTTTTTCTGCAATATTGACCCAAAAAGGATCCGTTGCCAATTTTAATCCTAACATCTCTAAATATTACCTTTTCACAATGATTTTATGCAAGAAACTTGTGACATGAGTGCGTCCACTTCATAAATTTCGTATAATTCAAATCCAGAAGACCACATAATGCCTATTGAATCCAAAGGAGTTTTGGAAAGCAAATTTAAATCCTCATCTGAAATCGGATATTTGACATGATAAAGTGCATGACCAGTATAACTTTCGATTTCACTCACTGAATCTTCAGATGCATTCAAAATAATGTTTCGTCCTGATATCAAATTGATTTTGAGCATATTATCTTCTTGAATTATGCCATAATTTTTTGAAGCATCTTTTGAAATAATCTTAATGGTAAGATTCAGATAAAATTGTTTAGCTACCTTAGAAACGCCCACTTTTGTCTGCATGAGCTCCTTATCTTTAAAATAGCGTTTTAGTTTTTCTGGTGTGTAGTTAAATAAAAACTTTGGATTCGTCTCCAAATAACTGACTTTACCAATTTTTTCATTGCGAATGATTTCACAGCCACTACTAGCTGCAATTGAGTTTTTAACTATATCCTTGCCTTGATTGGGAATCGTTGAAGTGATAGCGTCAACATTACACCCAAAATAGTTACCAAATTCTATAAGTTTTTCATTTTGTTTTTTCAACAAAGGTATGGGGACCTTAACCCACTGTTCAATACCGTATCATGGGTAAATAATGTACGTACTGGTACGGATAAGCAAAGAAGCCTATGCGCATTGTAAACCACAGAGGCCCTGCAACATAACCCGTCAATATGGAAAAAATAAAGAATCCCGAAAGGGTAAAAAAAGAAAAGCGGCACCAGTATCAAAAGCTTCCCTTGCTAAGAACCTCTTACCGGTGCCGATGATGAACCAAAACACCTGCCATGCAGATATTGTCTTTATACTATGATTCGTATTTCCGAATCAAAGAAAATATTTTAATGAAACGCCAGACCAACATAGTGGCCACAATTATAAAGGCTACAATTATTTTACTATCCATAAATAAATTTGTTTAGCGAAAATGATAAATTGAATCTTTTACCAAGAAGC
>CALFYH010000419.1 GCA_937952155.1 uncultured Saprospiraceae bacterium | reverse complement strand
TCTGCCCCAATCTCGGTTTTTTATTCTGAGTTTTGCTACTTGGTTTTTGATATTGATGTGAATATCTCTTTCTAGATTTGGGTCGTCATCGATAATGCGTAAAGCAATATTTCTAGCAGCGTCCATGATCGTTTTGTCTTGACCTATTTGAAGGAGCTTGAAGTCCAAAACACCGCTTTGTCTTGTACCTTGAATATCTCCAGGCCCTCTGAGTCTTAAGTCTGCTTCTGCAATTTCAAAACCATTATTCGTCCTGACCATTGTCGCAATGCGCTCTTTGCCTTCTTTGCTGAGTTTATAATCGCTCATGAGAATGCAATACGATTGGTCCGCACCACGTCCTACACGACCGCGCAACTGATGTAGTTGAGACAATCCAAATCGCTCTGTATTTTCGATAATCATCACCGATGCATTGGGTACATTGACACCTACTTCGATGACTGTAGTGGCGACCATGATTTGCGTTGTTTTGTTGATAAATCGCTGCATTTCCCAATCTTTATCTTTGGCTTTCATCCTACCGTGGACTACACTGATTTGGTAATCGGGCAATGGAAAATACTGGAGCAATCTTTCGTATCCATCTTGCAGATTTTGCAGGTCAAGTTTTTCGGACTCTTCGATGAGTGGATAGACGACATAGATTTGCCTGCCTTTTGCTATCTCGCTATGCATAAATTGCAATAGTTGAGGTCTGGCAGATTCGTATTTGTGAATGGTTTGTATCTCTTTTCTACCCGGTGGCAACTCATCTATGACCGATACATCCAGATCACCATAAATAGTCATCGCCAATGTCCTGGGAATAGGAGTAGCCGTCATGACCAATACATGTGGTGCAAGATCATTATTTTTTTTCCACAAACTTGCTCGCTGCGCTACGCCAAATCGGTGTTGCTCATCTACTATAGCCAATCCAAGCTGCTGGAAAATAATATTTGGTTCGATAAGTGCATGCGTGCCTACTATGATATTTATTTTGCCATCGCGGAGATCTTGGATTATTTTCTCCCTTTTTTTACCTTTGACACTTCCAGAAAGAAAAGCGACTTCAACAGGCATATCTACCACAAGCTGACTTACATTATCAAAATGTTGTTGTGCAAGTATTTCTGTGGGTGCCATGATGCATGCTTGGAAACCATTGTCTATTGCAATCAACATACACAACAAAGCCACAATGGTCTTACCGCTACCTACATCGCCTTGCAACAATCGGTTCATTTGCGTATTGGTGCCCATGTCTGACCTGATTTCACGGATCACATTTTTTTGTGCCTTGGTGAGTTCGAATGGAAGTTTTGTGTTGTAAAATGTATTGAATAATGGCCCAATCGTGGTAAATGGCGCACTTTTGAATTTATGTTTACGGTAGATCTTGCTCTGTAAAAGCCGGATCTGCACATAAAAGAACTCTTCAAATTTTATCCTGTTGGTTGCTAGTTGTTTTTGATTTTCATTTTCTGGAAAGTGTATCCACTGGATAGACTGCATGCTGCTACAGATTCTCAATTTGTCTATTACATATTGTGGCAGTGTCTCTTTGATGTCTGCTTCTGTGATCGTCTGTAGAATAGATTTTATGACCTTACGGCGAAATTTGCTGTCTAGTCCTTTCGCATCCATTTTTTCGGTACTAGGATACACTGGGTCAAATGTCCGTGATAAGTTGGTGCCAGCATCACTGAGTAACTCCATTTCTGGATGTGCCATGGTCTTTTTACCACCAAATATGCTTACTTTACCAAAAATAATATAGTCTTGACCAGGTGTAAGGGTCTGATCTAGCCATGTAACACCTTGAAACCAAACAAGTTCTAAAAACCCACTGCTATCCTTAAACATACCTTGGATTCGGTTGCGGTTGTTTTTGCCTTTTATTTTTTCCAAAGAGATCAATGTGCCTTTTAGCTGTATGTTGTCGCCGTCAGCGTGTAAATCCTTGATAGCATGAAAAGTAGTGCGATCTATATACCTGAATGGATAAGTAAACAACAAATCATACACTGTGTGGATATTCAGTTCTTTTCTGAAAGTCTCACCACGTGATGGACCTATGCCCTTGACATATTCTATAGGTGTGTCGAGTATGTTTTGTGGTATGGACAAAGTTTGATTAATGTGGATTTATTTTGCAAAAATAG
>CALFYH010000418.1 GCA_937952155.1 uncultured Saprospiraceae bacterium | reverse complement strand
AAATCTGTGAAAATATTCAGGCTTTTTAGACAATATATATGTGCTTTCCGTATTTGGTCGGTATATTTTTAATGTTTAGCGAGTCCTGCTTGTCGAAAAAAACTCTATTGCATATGATTTTCGTCATATTAGTATTTTGAAATTTAACAAATCAATAAGAGGAAATTTGTTAGGAAGTATTCCTTAATTCACATTTTTATATACAGATACTTCTTATAAGTATCATGTAAACAGGTTGTAATATATTGCTATTTAATTTAATGTATTTGTTTAGTGTAATTGGAAGTTGAAATTAAAATGTTCTTTCCCACGTTAAGATTTTCTTAACACTATTTAGAAATTTTCTAAATAACAAGAAACATATATCAAAAATTGTGATTAATCTTTTAGTGTTTTACTTTTGTGGCAAATTAATAATTTTACATTTTTATTACAATTACACCGTTTTTTATACGGAATTAATAAAGATAAACCAATGATGATTTACAAGCATCTAAGTATCAAGGTAATAGCCGTCCTGTTTATAATAGGGATAGCCGGATTTACATCTGCACAGGTTTCAGCTGATGCGGGAAAGGATCTTTTCAAGGCAAATTGTGCCGCATGTCACAGCAAAGACATGCGAAGTGCAGCTACTGGTCCTGCTTTGGGCGGATCTCAAGCCAAGTGGGGAGATGACGTGGCGTTGTATGGTTGGGTCAGAAATTCACAAGCTATGGTTGCTAAAGGTCATCCACGAGCTGTTGAAGTATGGAATCAATACAAGCCAACAGTAATGACTCCATTCCCTAATTTGACTGATGATCAGATCGGAAGCATTTTTGCTTACGTGAATGGTGTGTATGATGGTACATATCCTAAAAAAGATGCTACTGCTGCAGCAGCAGGCAGCCAAGCTACAAAGCCAGTAGAAAAGAGCAATTTGCCACTTTATCTTATCATAGCAGGCGTTCTAGCAGTTTTGGCTTTGTTGCTTACAAAAATTATTTCAAATCTAAATCAAATTGCAGCAGCTAGAGAAGGTGAACATGTACCTGCTAAATCTATTGCTCAAATATTGACTTCTAAAGGCGTCATCACTTTTTTGATTTTTGCAGCAATCATTCTTGGAGCTTATACTACCGTAAATAAAGCGACAGAATTGGGACGTCAAGAAGGATATGCTCCTGATCAGCCAATAAAATTTTCGCACGCTACCCATGCTGGTGTTAACAAAATTGATTGCCAATATTGCCATGACAGTGCTAGAAGATCGAAACACTCTTCGATTCCTTCAACAAATACATGTATGAATTGCCACGCCGCAATCAAAAACGGTAGCACTTATGGAACGGCAGAATTGACAAAGATTTACGCATCTATCGGTTATGATCCTGCCACCAATAAATATATTGAGAATTATGACTCAAAAACCGAGGAGGAAATTAAAGCAATCTATACCAAATGGATTGGTGATGAATACAAACGAGTAAAAGAAAAAGCAGATTTGGATGATGAAGGTGTTCGCTTAGTAACCCAACAGTGGGCCGATATTAAAAAATCTCTTACTAATGAGCAAAAGAAAAAGATCCAAGGTCCAATAGAGTGGGTTAGAATCCATAATTTGCCTGATCATGTATATTTCAATCACTCACAACACGTCACTGTAGGCAAACTCGAATGTCAGACTTGCCATGGTAAAGTGGAAGAAATGGATGTCATGAAGCAAATGTCTCCTTTATCTATGGGTTGGTGTATAAATTGCCATAGACAAACTGAAGTCAAATTTAAAGACAACGCATATTATGCAAATTATACCCGTTACCATGAAGAGATGGCTGCTGGCAAAAGAGATAAAGTTACTGTAGCAGACATTGGTGGATTAGAGTGTCAAAAATGTCATTACTAATTTGTAAGCCCGATAATCTAAATTTAAAATATTAATCTTAATATATAAATGGAAAAGCAGTTAGATAATATTTGGATAGGTCAAAAAGACTTGACAAGGGATGAAGAATTCATGAAATCAACAAATCAGGAGTTTGCTGAAGAGCAAGTTACCTATGCTGATATGACATCCAATTTGTCTGGTAACAGAAGAGATTTTCTAAAATTTCTTGGTTTTGGCCTTGGTGCTGCTACTGTTGCAGCCGGATGTGATATCCCTGTAAAACGCGCTATACCTTACGTAATAAAGCCTGACCAAATCGTACCTGGTGTGGCCAATTATTACGCTTCTACCTTCGTTAATGGTGGTGATTATTGCCCTGTCTTGGTCAAAACAAGAGAAGGACGACCAATAAAAATCGAAGGAAACGACTTATCTACGATCACAGGTGGTGGTACATCAGCGAGAGCTCAGGCATCA
>CALFYH010000417.1 GCA_937952155.1 uncultured Saprospiraceae bacterium | reverse complement strand
CGACGCTCTTCCGATCTGATCTTGGCGCGTTGTCAAAATTGAGAATCTTTTGTTGACTAGCTTCGAGTTTTTGTCCTGGTGTCGATGCACATTTGGCATCTTGGATGGCTACAGCGAGATAATCTGGAATAAATGTTTTTTCACGATACGTGGCCAATCTATCTGCTGGTGCGCCTATGATCAGGTCGATACCAAAATCTGTCCACGGCATGTATTTTTGATATTCTTTGATGATATCTCTGAATGATTTTTCGGTCGATTGGGTCTCGCTCCAAGTGCAGGATTCAACGTTTTTCTCTATGATGTCGCGAAGTCTAGTGGCACAGTTGTCCATAAAAAAGTCGTACTTGTAGGTTCGATTTTCAGGCAACATATTATTGTCAAGATATGCGATGATTTTTTGTGTTTGTACACTATCCAAAGATAAAACCTGTTCGGTCACCGATCTTTCGAAATAGTCATATTCAGCTAAAAATCGTCCATAATCTGCCACATCCAGCACATAAGGAAGCTTACCGCGCATGAATTTTACGATAAACCCTTTTGTTTTGAAATCGAAAGTACCATAATTATACACCAAATCTGTGCCTGCATCGGGATTGAGTATTCTGATGGCATTATGACCATAAATGGAATATATATCTTTACCAGGTGCACATGTAAGGATCGAAATCTGGATGCCTTTGTTCTGGGCATTCGTTTGCGGCAACTGGAAAACCAACAAGAAAAATAGTAAACTGATCAATATTCTGTTCATGCACCAAAGATAAGCTGCCATTTTTATATTTTATCTATGGCCAAGGATATTGTTTATTGTGTGTACAATTATTACTGTATCTTTGACCCTAAATTTTTTAATTTGGATATAATTCTTAAATATTTTCCTAATTTATCAGACACCCAAAAAGCACAATTTGTGGCGCTGGATGTTATTTACCGTGAATGGAATGAAAAAATAAATGTTATTTCCAGAAAGGACATTGACAATTTATATACCCATCATATCTTACATTCTCTTGCCATAGCCAAGTTTATCACCTTTAAAGATGATACCAAAATTATAGACTTAGGCACAGGTGGCGGCTTTCCGGGCATTCCACTGGCTATTTTGTTTCCCAATTGCCAGTTTCTTTTGGTGGATAGTATCAATAAAAAGCTACATGTGATCAATGCTGTCGTCGAGGAATTAAATCTGACGAATGTAACGACCAAACATGCACGTGTCGAAGAATTGAAAGATAAATGCGATTTTGTGGTGACGCGGGCTGTTGCCAAGGTTGATAAATTGTTGCCGTGGAGCCGAAAAGTATTGTCATCATCGCAAAAAAATCTGTACCCAAATGGACTGATTGCATTGAAAGGAGACTTGCGTGAAGAGTTGAATTTATTACCCAAGTTCGAATACCGCGAAACGGTTCAAATCACAAAATATTTTAACGAACCGTATTTTGAAGAGAAGTATTTGCTGTATGTACAAGGATAAATATGGAATGCTACTACAAAAACGGACAAAACTTGACCATTAAAATCGGGATATTTTAACTTTTTGATCAATATTATTAAAATAGACCATAACTTATCCTTAATTTTGCACCGCAAACCGAAGGCGGAAACACATAACCAATGCAAGACAACCAGCTAAAATATGATCAACGAGGTGTTTCTGCTTCGAAAGATGAAGTGCACCAAGCTATTCGCGGATTGGATAAAGGTTTGTTTCCCAATGCTTTCTGTAAAGTAATACCTGACATTGCAGCAGGTGATGCAGATTATTGCAATATCATGCACGCCGATACTGCTGGTAGCAAGACAAGCCTAGCATATTTATATTGGAAAGAGACTGGTGATATCAACGTTTGGAAAGGCATAGTAGAAGATGCCATTGTCATGAATCTCGATGATATAGCTTGTACTGGTGCGATTGACAATATCGTCCTGTCTTCTACAATCGGGCGCAACAAGTCTTTGATCAATGGTGAAGTGATTTCTACCATCATCAATTATTCGCAAGCTTACCTTGATAAGTTGAGAGATTTCGATATAGGCATCACATTAGCAGGTGGCGAAACGGCAGATGTTGGCGATATCGTGCGTACAATCGACGTAGGTTATACGGCATTTGCTAGATTGAAGCGAAGTGATGTCATAAATATTGCAATCAAGCCAGGAGATATTATTGTGGGTTTTGCATCTTATGGACAGAGTGTCTATGAAACTGAATATAATGGTGGAATGGGCAGCAATGGATTGACGTCTGCTAGGCATGATGTCCTTGATAAATTCTATGCTACACAATTTCCCGAATCGTACAATCCAAATATTCCCCAAGATGTAGTGTACACTGGGTCTAAGCGGCTTACTGATAAAATTATTATAGGAAATGATGAAATCAATATCGGAAAGTTGCTTTTGTCACCAACAAGGACGTATATGCCACTGCTTAAGCCATTGATACAACAACATAGACATAACATCAACGGACTCATCCATTGCTCAGGTGGTGGACAAACCAAGGTGAGCAAATTTATGCCTTCAGATGTATCAATCATCAAAGACCAATTGTTTGATATTCCACCATTATTCAAACTGATCAGAGCAGAGTCAGGACTGAGTATGAGGGAGATGTTTCAGGTTTTCAATATGGGCCATAGATTGGAATGTTATACACCAGATATAAATGCTGCTGAATCAATGATCGACTTGGCGTCAAAATTAGGAATCGAAGCCAAGATAATCGGTAAAGTGGTCGCATCATCATCTCCATCTATTATTATCAATCATGATGGTGAGACAATAGAGTATTTGTATTAAATATTTAGTTGTCAGTTAGAAATATATTCTTAAATATTATAATTTGTAATAATGAAAATTCAAAAAAATCAAGTCGTCTCATTGCATTACAAGCTTACTGAAGATGATGCATCGGGTGAAATGATTGAACAAACTTATGGTTCTGAACCTATGACATTTATCCATGGTGTAGGCATGATGTTGCCATCGTTTGAAGGCCATTTGGAAGATAAGATAGCAGGTGACACCTTTTCATTTACCTTGACACCAGAAGATGCTTATGGTGAATATGAAGACGAAGCTGTGGTAGAAATTCCCATGTCAAATTTTACAACGGAAAATGGCGAAATAGATCGTGCAAAATTGGTTCCAGGCGCACCATTATCTATGCAGGATCAGCACGGACGTTCGTACTCGGGCGTAATACAAGAGGTCAAAACCGAAGGCATTGTAGTAGATTTTAATCATCCCATGTCAGGACATACACTGCATTTTACAGGTGAAATTTTAGAAGTTAGACCAGCGACACCAAGTGAATTGTCACATGGGCATGTACATCCTGGCGGTCACGATCACGACTAAAACGAATTTTCAATATTCTATGGAAAGAAGTATATAACAAATCTCTCAACATAGTCTTGTATAAATTCTGAATACTTTAAGTTGATTTAACTAAGGCATATAATTGGAAAGAAAAAAAATAGATTATTATAGTTGAAATCATTAATTCGTGTAACTAATTGATAAACTGGTAGTCATATTATTGAACAATTGATATGTAATATTTATTTATTATCATATATTTACCATTTACTTTATCAAAACAGGATAATCTTTAACTTTCTAAATATACGTCCGCTCTGCCTACATGTCAAATCCAAAAAATAAGCAAGAATCTTCATTATTTTCTAATAAATATTTTAGGATTATCATATATGGTATTCTATTCGCTTTGATATTGTTTGCGCTTTTGTTTCTCTTTATTTCTAAGGCTTTATTGCCCGATACAGAAGAATTGGAAAATCCAAAATATGAGATTGCATCGCAATTTATATCATCAGATAATCAGGTTTTTGGAAAAATATTCAAATATAACCGCGAGTGGCTGGACTATAAAGATATCAATCCCAAACTGATACAAGCATTGATTGCAACGGAAGATGAAAGATTTTTCAAACATACTGGCGTAGATGCACGAGGTACAGCAAGGGCTATATTTTTTCTAGGTAAAAAAGGTGGTGCAAGTACGATTACCCAACAACTTGCAAAGCTATTTTTCACACAGCGATCTCCAACATTCATCCGTAGAGTATGGCAAAAACTCAAAGAATGGGTCATAGCCATTGAGTTTGAGAAGCGGTACACAAAAGAAGAAATTCTGGCGATGTATCTCAATAAAAGTGATTTTCTGTACGATGCCGTTGGTATTGGTGCGGCTTCCAAGACTTATTTTGGGAAAGATCAAAAGCAACTTTCTGTAGAAGAAGCAGCGGTATTAATAGGTATGCTCAAAAACCCTCGTGTTTACAATCCACAAATCAATCCACAGAATAGTCACAATCGCCGATCTGTAGTCCTGAAACAAATGGTTCGAAATGGGTACTTGTCTGAAGAAGATTATTTAAATAAAAGGGTGAAGGCCATCAATATCGATAATTTTAAAAGAGAAGTTCACCACAATGGATTGGCACCCTATTTCAGGTCAGAATTGACAAAATGGGTGAAAAATCTCCTTGATAAAGAAGCATATCGCAAACCAGACGGCAGTAAGTACAATCTTTACACGGATGGATTAAAGATATATACCACTATAGATACACGTATTCAGAAATACGCCGAAGAAGCGATGTATGAACACATGCAAGCTTTACAATCAAAATACTTTGAAGTTTGGAAAGGTAAGGACTTCATGTCTTATAAAGCTGATAAAGAAAAAATCGAAGTGAGGAAAAGGCAACTGATCCAGATGATGAAGGAATCAGATCGTTATAAGTTGATCCGTGCAAAACACATGACCAAGGTATTTGGAGAAATAAATAATGGTCTAGATGGGATCAATCTGGATGATACCGATATTTTTAGGATGTTTGAGGAAGAAAAGACACCTGGTCACCTCAAAAAATTAGTAAAAAAAGAATCCATTAATCAGGCCGATATGGACAAATGTATTGCGGTGTTAGAAAGTGAATATTGGAAAGAATTGAAGTCTCAGTGGACCAAAATGCAAAAAGCTGTAAACACAGCCTTTAATACAAAAGCCAAAATGAGGGTATTTGCTTATAATGACATCGGAGAGAAAGTGGTGGAGATGACACCTATGGATTCTATAAGATATCACATGCAACATATGCAACTCGGTTCAGTCGCAGTGGATCCCAAATCTGGAAATATTTTAGCTTGGGTTGGCGGCATCAACCACAAGTACTTTCAGTATGATCATGTAAATTCCAATAGGCAAGTTGGATCTACGTTTAAACCATTTATATACGGAACTGCGATCATAGAAAATGCTATGTCACCGTGTTTTAAGGTAGAAGACGTCAAACAGTGTATCCAAGCCAATGACCCAAATTTTCATTTGACGAGTACCTGGTGTCCTTCCAATTCTGACAATAAATTTTCAGGACAGACTTTTACACTTCGCCAAGCATTGAAGGAATCTAAAAACTCTGTTTCTGTGTATTTGATGAAAGAAATAGGAAATGTAGCAAGTGTGAAAAATCTGGTAGGTAATCTAGGGATAGACAAAAAAAAGATACCAGAGTATCCATCTATTTGCTTGGGCACGCCTGAATTGTCAGCGATGGATATGGCATGTGCTTATACTGCATTTGCAAATGATGGTATAGTCACAAAGCCAATTTTCGTTTCACGTATCGAAGATAAAAATGGTAAAGTCATCTATACGGCTGTTCCAGAGCAGAAAAGAGCTATCAATCCAGCGTATAATTATGTCATAGTCGATATGCTTAAATATGTTGCAGACGTCATTCAGAACAAATTCAAAAGTCAGGTTGCAGGTAAAACGGGTACAACCAATGACTACAAGGATGGCTGGTTTGTAGGATTTACACCTGATATTGTAATATCTACATGGGTTGGCGGCGATCAGGAATTTATACGATTTAATACTTTGGCTAATGGTCAAGGTGCCGTAATGGCCAGACCTTACTTCGTAAAATTACTTACCAAACTTGAAGCAGATAATCGCCTTGGATATGGGAAAAACTCAGTATTTATGAAACCAGAAGAAGAATTGATTGAAATAGATTGCAGCAAGTACGAAAGTGGAATCCCATCTGATGATATCGAAGGTAATGTCAAAACCACTGAGTTTGATGAAGAATTTTAGATGTGAAACTTACCTTGATTCCAAATAAGTTCGAACGAAAAAGTTCTTACCTACACAAAAGCATTCAATGATTTTTCAATGATTGCCAAAGCCTCATGGATTTGCGCTGCATTAATGACGAGTGGTGGCGCCAATCTTATTTTATTGCCATGCGTTGGTTTTGCCAATAATCCATTATTCCTAAATTCGAGACAAATATTCCAAGCAAGATGTGAATCTTCATGTGAATCTATGACAATCGCATTTAACAAACCTTTACCACGTACTAAGGTAATAAGTTTGTTTTTTTCTGCTATTTTTTGTAATCCATTTCTGAAGAGAATACCCATTTTTTCGGCATTTTCGGCAAGATTTTCATCAAGGACTACCTTAAGCGCTTCCATAGCTACAGCACAAGCAAGTGGATTGCCGCCAAAAGTAGATCCGTGCTCTCCTGGACGTATGGTAAGCATGATCTCATCATCGGCCAAGACTGCAGACACTGGCAAGACGCCACCTGAAAGCGCTTTCCCTAATATTAGGATGTCTGGCTTGGCTTGGGTCGCCAACATTTTACCTGTACGGGCTATTCCTGTTTGGATTTCGTCGGCGACAAAAAGCACGTTGTATTTGCGACATAGGGCTGCTACGCCTTCCAAATATCCTTCATCAGGTACCACAACACCAGCTTCTCCTTGTATCGGCTCTACAATGAATCCTGCAATATTTGGATTGGCCTTTAAGGCTGATTCCAATGCTAACAAATCATTGTAGGCAATACGATCTATGTTCGGCATAAAAGGGCCGAAACCAACTCTAGATGTTGGATCATTGGAAGCAGAAATAACTGATAAAGTCCGTCCGTGAAAATTGTCGGATGCAAAAAGTATGGTAGCCTGATCTGCTGGAATTCCCTTTACCTGATAAGCCCATTTTCTACATAATTTTAGAGCAGTTTCAACGCCTTCCACACCAGTATTCATGGGAAGTACCTTGTCATATCCAAAATACTCGCAGATGTATTTTTCGTATTCTCCTAATCTATTGTTGTAAAAAGCTCTGGAACTCAAGGTGAGCTGACTCGCTTGCTCTATAAGTGCTGTGATAATTTTTGGATGGCAGTGACCTTGATTTACAGCTGAATAAGCTGAAAGAAAATCAAAATATTGTTTGCCTTCAACATCGTAAACATAAACTCCCTCTCCTCGTTCCAGTACTACCGGAATTGGGTGATAATTATGAGCTCCATATTGGTCTTCCAATTCAATAAAATAGGAAGCTTGTGAAATGGTCGATGTATTATTCATAAATTCGAATCAATGTTGAGATGCAAATTTAAGCAATTCCATATGAATCAGAAGTACTTGTTTGGTAATGAAGGAACTGCCATCATTATGTATAACATAATCTGCTTGAGCTAAAAGTTCAGATTCGAGTCTTTGATGTTGAATTCTGTTTCTCACCTGTTCTTCTGAAAGCTTGTCCCGTACCATGACCCTTTGGATACGAATGGATTCGGAAGCACTTACTACAATGATTTTATCAACGGGTTGTGAGTGGATGACATCAAGCAATAAAGCAGATTCCTTAATAACATAAGGTGTATTTTGTTGTTTAGCCCATTGTAAGTAGTCCAATCCAACCATAGGATGTACCAAACTGTTTAATTGATGCAGTAAATCCGTATTAGAAAAAATTTTTGAAGCAATAAATTTTCGGTTTAATTGATTTGTATTATCGTAAGCGTCTGAACCCAATAGCAATTTTATTTTTTGTGATAATTCAGGATCGAGCTCCATTAGGTATTTTGCCCTTAGATCAGAAGAATAAACAGGTACTCCCAGATATTCAAAAATATGAGCAACTAAAGATTTTCCACTTCCTATCAGACCCGTCAAACCGATATGTTTCATGCTATTTATTTAGGATCGTTATTTCACAATTTCGAATATCCAGTGGATCACCGATATCGGATATGCTGATCTTTTCATACTGAGATTTCAGTTTGGTAAAAATAGTTATTTTGTCCTTATTAGGAACAAAGAATTCAATATGTGGATCATTTGTTAATTCCATTTTATCAATGGATATTTGAAGTTTTCTCAATGCACCTATAATAATTTGTATGCTAACGACATCACTTGCAAGATGATAAACACAGCCGATTGGTTTTTCAATTATGGTTGCTTGTTCAATTGCATTTTTCGCGCTCATTTTATAGGCGGTGATTAAACCGGATGTTCCTAATAGAACGCCACCAAAATATCGCACCACGAAAATAATCACATTGCACAATTTGAAATGATCTATTTGACCTAAAATAGGTTTGCCTGCTGTTCCGCTTGGCTCACCATCGTCATTAACTCGAAAATTATTGCCATGAATTCCGATTCGATAGGCATAACAATGATGTCTTGCTTTAGGATGTAAAGTTTTTATATGATTAAAGAGTTGTTTTATATCATCAGATGAAGTTAATGGTATGGCATAAGAAATGAATTTACTTCCTTTTGAAACATACAAACCTTCACTCGGTGTTTCGATTGTATAAAAATGGTAGGATTCTGTTGTCATAATTTATTTAAAATAACTTACTAAATAAATAGCAATGATTGCAAAGACCAAACCCATTTTTTTATGTTTTGAAGCTGGTTCATTAAATATTAAGATACCCAGACTACTGGAAATAACAATGACCGTACAATTCAATATAGGAAATAATATACTGCCTGGAAGCCCATTATTCAGGGCTTTATTTAAGTAAAATATAGAAAAAAAATTGGGTACGCCTAATAACACGCCAGCAATCATTTCAATTTTAGAAATACGAATTGTTTTTGTTTTTAAGAAGGAATATATTAGAGCGAAACCGAACGCAAAAATGAAAACATACGTTGTTAAGACCAGTTGAAAGGATGCAATGTTGAAGTTTTTTTTATTCAGGATAATAAATAATATTTCAATGGCTGATGATATCATAATAATTCCAAAAAGATAGAGTTGGCTTTGGATCGGTTTCTGAATAAGCGGCACATTTATTTTTGGTTTATAAAAAATAAAATAAAAGGCTACTGGTGTTAGACCCACACCAATCCATTGTAAAAAAGTCAATTGATCTCCTAAAAAAACGGCTATTACAACAGTGATAACTACTGATAATTTTTGGACGACGGTTGCTAATGACAGGCCATATAAAACTACTGATTTAGCATATAATGTGAATCCCAAAATAAATAGGAATCCTAAAATAATGGAATAACTAAACCATGAAGCTTTGTCCACCAATAAAATATTTTCTTGAAAGTAAAACCAACCGATAAGCCCGCAAGTAAGATAATTAACTAAAATGATTCGGTCCAAAGCATAAGCTTTTAGATCAAAATACTTAAACATTAATCCCAGACAACTGGTACACAATATGCAAATGAGTAGATACACCATATTCAATACGAATGTATTAACATTTTATTGAATAAGGTTTTAATTTAATTTAACCCTTGAAAAGCAATATTTTATGCACTTTTGTTGCTCCATATTCATGTTTAAATTGAATTCTTGAGGAAGACCTTAACCCAATATAATCATATTTTAGAATTCTGCAAAAACATCTTTGTGCAGAAAGCAAATGATTATGGGGCCTCCTGGCGATTTTTGCACCCTTCAACACGTACGAATCAAATTTATATTAAGCCTTCCAGAATACAATTTATTGAAGAACAAAATCAACCATTAGTTGATGAAAAGCCAGATATTGAATATTTAGGTTTAATGAAATATTCCAATATGGATTTAGTTAAACTTAGAAAAATTGAAGGCAACAAACTTAAAACCTTGATTTCTGAAGGAATCCATGCAAATTACTTTGATATTGTTATTTATGCCATCTTTGCATTAGTTAACTGGAGTGAAACTCAACCTTGGTCCTTTAAAATAAATAAATATGACAATAGTTACATTGAATCTTTACATTGGTGTTGCAGCTTTAATACTGACATTTTTAATGTCCATGAAACAAGGACTCATTAAATCATGGTGGGTTAGTTTTTTACAGAATTTTTGTGGCATATTGTTCATTTTTTCCGGATTTGTAAAGGCTATTGATCCGATGGGTACTGCTTACAAAATGGAAGATTATTTTAAGGAATTTGAATTGACATGTAAAGGTTCATTTTTATCTTTTATGTCTGATTTATTTCCATTCCTATTGAAGTATGCCATTGGGTTTTCTGTATTCATGATCATCCTTGAGATCATGATTGGTATTATGTTAATCCTTGGAACCAGAAGAAAATTAACAGTCGGTTTATTTTTTGGAATCATGGTGTTTTTTACCATGCTTACAGGTTTTACTTATTTGACAGGCTATGTTCCGAAGGATGTCAATTTTTTCGAATTCAGTAAATGGACCACATTCGATAAGTCCTTTATGAGGGTAACAAGTTGTGGTTGTTTTGGTGATTTTTTAACATTAGAGCCAAAAATTTCATTTTTTAAGGATATTTTTTTAATGATACCGGCTATACTGTTTTTATTCTTTTGGAAGAGGTGTCATGAACTTTTTACACCATCTCTTAGGTCATCAATTAGTTGGTTTTCTGTAGTTGGATTGTTTTTGTTTTCGTTGAGCAATTTTAAATGGGACGAACCGATGATTGACTTTAGACCTTTTTCAAATGGAACAGATATTAAAGTAGCTAAAGAAAAAGAGCAAAAAGCAATGGCAGATGTGGAGATTGTTGCATGGAAGCTTAGAAATAAAACAACCAATAAGATTGAGGATGTTCCGGATAAAGAATACATGAGTAATTTAGCCAAGTATCCAAAAACTGAATTTGAGGTAATGGATCAGGTCAAAAGTGAGCCAAGTGTAAAACAAACCAAGATATCTGATTTTGCGATTTTTTCACTGGATGGTACTGACATGACAGAAATGATTTTAAATGAAACCAGAAATATGCTAATCATTGTGTGTCCTAAAATTTATTATACATCAAAATCAGAAATGGTAACGATTCAGGATACCATTTATGTTCAGGATACCACATGGATAGGTGCTAAAAAAGACAGCTTTAATGTCCAAAGCAGAATTTCAGAAGTCAAAACCAAAGAAGTTAAACAAAACAAATATTATTGGGATGCGAGATTTTTGGATCGATTGAACAAAGATATATTGCCGAGAATAGATTCCTTAAAAGCCGATGGAGTGCAAGCATGCCTCGTTGCTGGAGGGGCCGGAGAGGAGGCTATCATGGATTTAAAGAAAACATTAGGCGTTGCATTTCCATTCTATTCAACGGATGATATCTTACTTAAAACCATAATGAGGTCTAATCCTGGATTAGTGCTAATGAGGAGTGGAATGTTGATTCATAAATGGCATTATAGGCATATTCCATCATTGGAAGAATTTAGAAAAGACTTTCTGCCGTATAATCCAACGTTATTACATTAAAAAATAATTACATTTAATTACAGTAATTCTGTAATTTTCTGTTTATTTGCATGATCATACAGTAAATAGGTTTATGCTTAGTAGGAGAAATGTTCGCGTCAAAGTGATGCAACAATTGTATAGTTTAGAGCAAGATAAAGAGTTGACTTTTGCCCAAGCAAAAAGAGCCTATTTTAAGTCTGTTGACGATACCTTTCTGTTGTATTTACTGAATCTTTATTGTATTGAAAAAGTATGTTCATTTGCTGTCGAAGATGGTATTAATCGAACTAAGAAGCACCTAAAGACTGAAGAGGATCTTAAGAGATCGGA
>CALFYH010000416.1 GCA_937952155.1 uncultured Saprospiraceae bacterium | reverse complement strand
CCTAAAGGCTACAGCCTCCCTCCAGCTCCCTCCAGAGGAGGGAGAGTTTTGTGCAAGCGGATCATATGACTTACCAGTGATCTGTTCGGTGGCGGCAATGGTATCGGTAAATACATCCGTATCGTAATTGCTAGTTTTGTTTTGAATGGCTCTCACCAATCGCTCAAATCCCATTCCAGTATCCACATGCATGGCAGGCAAAGGCTCCAAGGTACCGTCAGCTTTTCGATTGTATTGAATAAAGACGTTGTTCCATATTTCGATGACTTGCGGATGATCGTTATTGACCAAAAGATGGCCCGGAGTCTCGGCTCTCTCGGCATCTGGTCTCAAGTCTATATGAATCTCACTACACGGACCACAAGGACCAGTATCGCCCATTTCCCAGAAATTGTCCTTTTTATTACCATAGATGATGTGCTCCTGGGGCACTACTTTCGACCATTCCTTGAGTGCAATCGTTGATGATGGCAGATTTTCCTTAGGGTCACCTTCGAAGACTGATACATACAATCTGTCTTTAGGCAATTTATAGACTTCGGTTAAAAGCTCCCAACTCCATGCGATAGCTTCTGCTTTGAAGTAGTCTCCAATACTCCAATTGCCCAACATCTCGAACATCGTATGGTGGTAAGTATCAACACCTACTTCTTCCAAGTCGTTGTGTTTACCACTGACTCTCAGGCACTTTTGGGTATCTGCAATTCTTGGATTATCAGGTTTCTTATTGCCAAGAAAAAAATCTTTGAATTGATTCATTCCAGCATTAGTAAACATAAGTGTAGGATCATCCTTGATCACTATCGGTGCTGAAGGAACAATTTTATGGCCTTTAGATGCAAAAAACTCAAGAAACTTCTGTCGAATTTCGTTAGATGTCATAAATCAGATGGTGTTGAATACGGTTATACTTGGATACTTGTTTAATTTAAAGGTGCAAATATAAGGTAATCAGTTGATTTTTTCAATTTCGTCGTTGTCAGTTACAAGAATAATTTCCATTCCCAACCTTTTAATCCAAAGGTATTTTTTGATCAATTAACGATTTCTATCAAATATAATAATAAGTCAAAATTGATTAACATAGGTAAATTGTTTATTACAACATACAATTAAAATATATTTTTGTTTATCATAATTAACAATAATTATTATTTAATGTTGTTTTATATAAACAAATATCATAACTTTGTAGTAACAAATGTTTTTGTAAATTGGAACAGATTTATTTAGAATATAAAGAGACATTAGCCGCTTTAAAGCCTCGGTTTAGAAGGGATTTAATAGATGAAATAGATTGGGATGAACCATTACTTTTTATCTTAGGTTCGCGCGGCGTAGGCAAAACTACTTTAATGCTACAATATATAAAGGAAAAGTATGGTACAACTTCCACAGCATTATACATAAGTATGGATGATCTTGCGCTGTCCAATTATACTCTGATCGATCTTGCAAAAAAACATGCGCAAAACGGCGGAACACATTTATTTATAGATGAAATCCACAAGTACCAAAACTGGAGTCAAGAACTAAAAAACATCCGAGACAAAATAAAAGAATTGAAAGTTGTTGCATCTGGTTCTTCAATTTTGGACATACAAAAGGGCAATGCAGATTTAAGCAGGCGAAGTGTGGTATATACATTACATGGATTATCCTTTAGAGAGTATGTAAATATTGAGTTGAAACTCAATTTACCTGTCGTTTCGTTTTCAGAAATTATAAAAGATCACGAAATTATCGTACCACAATTACTCGAGCAATTTAAACCATTGCAGCATTTTTCTACTTACTTAAAAAATGGCTACTTCCCTTTTTATTTAGAAGGAACCAAAAACTATCATCACAAGTTGGGCAATGTATTGAATGTTGTATTGGAGCAAGATATGGCGCTGATAGAAGGTGTGGATTTAACTAAAATTCCTAGAATTAGAAAACTGATCTATTTGTTATCTACACAAGTACCTTATCAACCCAATATTACAAAGCTGGCAGAAGCATTAGAAACTGACCGCATAACTTTACTCAATTACTTGAATTCACTAAAAAAGGCATCTGTGCTTTCTTTGGTGAGATTGAATGGAAAACTGTACACCCAACTGACCAAACCTGATAAAATTTATTTACAAAATACAAACTTGTTATATTTATCTCAACCGAATGTCAATATAGGCACACTCAGAGAAACTTTCTTTGCCAACCAATTAGGAATCAAACACCAATTGACGCTGGCACAACAAGGTGATTTTATGGTGAATGACACCTACACTTTTGAAGTAGGTGGAGCCAATAAAAGTTTCCATCAAATACCAGATATAAAAAATAGCTTTTTGGCTATAGATGAAATGCCACTTGGTATAAAAAATAAAATCCCATTATGGCTTTTTGGATTTATGTATTGAGAAGAAATTCAATGTGTGTATAACAAAATGCACATTTTCAAAAATCTGACATTTTTATTTTCTTTGATTTATATTATTATTAATTTGTTCACTAAAACTTTAGCTTACCGGAAGTGTTTAGCTTTGTCGCTCATGCCGCGACGGGCTTTTATGGCGCTAAAGCTCCACAAGCCTTTTATTGCATTGCCAAAAAAAGTAAACAAAAAACGCTAGTTCCGATAAATCGCTCCGCG
>CALFYH010000415.1 GCA_937952155.1 uncultured Saprospiraceae bacterium | reverse complement strand
TTGGTATGATAGACAAAAGTTAACTCTCAAAGAGATCAACAATTGTCAATACGTATCGTGTATGAACCCGACCGCTGGTAGCTTCACCATCGATCCTCGTTTGCAACGACACTTTGCTGTCTTTGCTGTTTCTTTCCCCGGAAACGTAAGATTTATTTTTATTTTCAAATATTGGGAACAGATTTTGGGATAAACGGTTATACTATGACAAATAATATTAACAATGAAGTTTTGAATTTCGATTATCTATTTTCTGAATTTATGTTTCCAGCGCTTTGTAATGGTGAAGTTTTGCTTACCTTTACAGATAATGATAATCCATCATGCAACTTAACGATTTCGGTAGGTGAACTTTGTTGCGAATGCGATAGGTATATTGAAGTAACTCAAAGCAATTGCAATAATTTTAATATTAATTCAGACATAATATTATCATTTTCTGGAAGTTGTGATTATTATGATGCAGTAATTACAATAAATAATATTGAATATTCTTACACTATGTCTGGTAAAACATATACTGTAAATAACATTGTTAGTTATGAGCCTGAGCTTGTATATAGAATTTGCTATGATATTCCAAATTTACCCGAACAATGTGGAACGATCACATTGCCAAATCCATGCTATCCACCAATAGCCAATTTCCAAGTACTTCAAGATTCTTCTGTATGTCAAGGAGATAGTATGCTGGTTTCATTTAGTTTTGATGGGCCATATTTCGGAGTTTATGGATTTACAGTATCGTCAGTTGCAGGTGGAAATCAAACGTACAACATCGGTGATCCTTATGTCTATAAATTGCCAGCTGATTGTTACGAGCCTGTCGTCATATCTATATTTGACAATAATCATCCAAATATCACTGTATGGGATACGATCGGCCCAGTTTGTTGTCCATGTATGCTTACTCGGGCCTATGATTTATCGGCATGTCAAAATGCTACTTTTGATCTGGACTTGACTATCAATGAATTACATGGTTCGTGTCTCGATAATGAACTGATTTTAATATTAGGTAATGATACATTGGAATATAACGATACTTTAGGCTTGCTACAAGTTTTAGATATCTCTAGTCCTGATTCGTTATTGTATTTCAGATTACTTTCTGCAAATATGCAGGATACTATAATTTACTTGGACACACTCCAGAATCCTTGTTTTCAACCTAATGTTATCCCATGTCAAATCACACAATTCAATGTTACATCTGATTCAAGTATTTGCCAAGGTGGATTCATGAGACTAGGATTTAATTTTAATGCTACCAACTTCGGTGCAGGTGGCTATAATATTTCTTCCAGCACCGGATATAGTCAAAACTTCATGTCATCCGATACAATGTTGGTTGAATTATTTGCCGAATGTGACGAAGCAGTAAGTTTTACTATCAAAGACCTGCAAGACACACTTTGTACAATAACAGATACATTTGGAGTCATATGTTGCCCTTGTGTACCAGCGTTTAATGTGACCACTTCAGGTTGTGAAAATGATCGTTTTGAAATGATTATTGATGTCAATATCTTAAATGGATCATGTATCGAATATCCATGGGAATTGTTTATCAATGGTCAATTAACAAATTTCCAGACCGAAAATAACGATTATGTTGTTTATGATATTCAGAGTGCTGATTCGTTGCTGTTCTATACCTTATGTAGTCAAGTACCAGATTTGTTAGAGTGTTTTAATGATACTTTGGTCAATCCATGCTATCAATCTCCACCGCCACCTACACCATGTAGCATTAGTAGTTTTACAGTTACGGCTGACACGTTAGCATGTCATGGCGAAGTGATAGATGTATTGTTTGATTTTACAGCAACTTCGTTTGGTGCACAAGGATATACTTTGACCGATAATAAAGGTGTACAACAAGCTTTTGCGGTGAATGACAGTCGTACACTGACTATTTTCCCTGATTGTACGCATCAGTACATCTTTACTATCACTGATAATGTAGATTCGTTATGTACTGTAAATGCCACAGTAGGTAATATTTGTTGTCCTTGTACTGCAGATTTTACTTTTAATCAAGGGCCATGTACAGATGGTACAAGCACCGCAATAATAACCACGGATTCTATAGAAGGATCATGTGTTAATTATGATTGGAGTTTGCTTGTCAATTCAATTCCATATACATTAAATAGCCAATCTACAGGTTGGTCTGTCAATAATATACAGAGTAATGATTCGCTTTTAGTTTATGATTTGTGTTCATTGGTACCAGGATTTACGGATTGTTATCAGGTGACTACATTGAATCCTTGTTTTGTATCCACAGTAGGTACCAAAGGATTTGAGAATTTTGATAAGATTCGATACCAAGTTTTGGACAATGGAATGTTGATGTTAGACAATCAATCACAATATTCCACTGAGTTTGCA
>CALFYH010000414.1 GCA_937952155.1 uncultured Saprospiraceae bacterium | reverse complement strand
TCTTGCATGAGTATTTGACGCAAAAAAATAATATTAAATTTTAGGCTAAATACTGCTAAAAGGCCTATTTTTACAGAATAATTAATTATAAGAT
Organism: uncultured Saprospiraceae bacterium; assembly: GCA_937952155.1. Classification (GTDB taxonomy): domain Bacteria; phylum Bacteroidota; class Bacteroidia; order Chitinophagales; family Saprospiraceae; genus OLB9. The sequence goes on along the minus strand of CALFYH010000414.1, from coordinate 3,011 downwards.
GCAAATAATTCGCATATTTATATTGGCGATAGCCATTTTTTGTGTAGATCAAATAGATGCACAGGATGTTTTATGGACGCGTGTTCAAGGTGATGCTGCGCGTATCCTTGATGCAAGAAGATACATTAAGCCCGAAAAATACCTGACATTTCAGTTTGATTACCATTTGTTCAAATCAAAATTGGATAATAATCGACGAAATAGTGGCAGTTTTGACATGCAAATTCCCTTGCCAAATGGCAATTTTATTTTATTTCATGTAGAAGAAACCAATATTTTTGAAGAAGAATTGCAACAAGCTTATCCTGGATTCACATCATTTACGGGGATTAGCGATGAAGGAGATATTCTGAAACTGAGTTATTCGCCCTTTGGAATTAATGGAATGATCATTTCTGAAAAGTATGGCTATGTATTTATAGATCCACTTACCTTGCATGATCACCAGCAGTACTATCAAGTGTATAATAAAGCTGACTTCAAGAAAAAAACAGGTAATTTCACTTGCGGTGTCAAATCTGACGAACGGCCTAAGTCTCCGCAAACATCAGATTTCGGTAGAGTAGGAGATTGTCAGTTAAGGACTTATAGATTGGCAATTTCTTGTACCGGAGAATATGCAACGTTTCATGGTGGAACAAAAGAAAAAGTCTTAGCAGCATACAATGCCACCATGACAAGGGTGAATGGTGTGTACGAAACTGATGCTGGTATTACCATGAAGTTAGTAGCCAATACAGATAAGTTGATTTTTACATCTGCGAGTACAGATCCATTTACCAATTCAAATGGTGATGCCATGCTAGATCAAAATCAAACTACGATAGATAATTTGATCGGTAAAGCCAATTATGATATTGGCCATGTTTTTAGTACTGGTGGCGGCGGCATTGCGCAATTAAGGTCGCCATGTTCTAGTTCAAAAGCGATGGGTGTCACAGGTCAACCACAACCTGTTGGCGATCCTTTTGATATAGATTATGTAGCCCACGAGATGGGACATCAATTTGGAGCCAATCACACGCAAAACAACAATTGCCAAAGAGAATCATCAGCTAGTGTAGAGCCGGGTAGTGGAAGTACGATCATGGGATATGCGGGTATTTGTGAACCAAATGTTCAAAACAATAGTGATGCATATTTTCATGGACTGAATCTTGGCGAAATAGCATCATTTGTAGTAGCGGGCAATGGCAATACTTGTGCTGTAAGGTCATCTGATGGAAACTCCAAGCCACTAGTGACAGTTCAAAAAAACGCTTACACAATACCAGCATCTACACCTTTTGCACTTACAGCAACGGGAACTGATGCAGATGGTGACATTTTGACCTATTGTTGGGAACAGATAGATCCTGAAGTGACCACGATGCCACCTACTGCGACAAGTACCAAAGGTCCTGCCTTTCGTTCTGTAAAACCAAGTACAAATCCTACAAGATATTTTCCCGATTTAGTAAAAAAATATGGTCAATGGGAATCTCTACCTACGGTAAGTAGAATCTTGGATTTCAGGTGTACGGTTAGAGACAATCACACAGGACTTGGATGTACTGATGAAACAGACGTACGCGTTGCAACCACTTCAGCAGCCGGTCCATTTGTAGTCAATAATCCCAATACATCTACCGTAGTCTGGCCGACTGGTTCAAAGCAAACTGTCACATGGAATGTTGCAAATACAGATATAGCTCCTGTAAACTGTACGTTAGTGAATATATATTTGTCCATAGATGGAGGCACTACTTACCCAATTGTGATCGCAGAAAACCTACCTAATAATGGCTCTGCTGAGATAGATGTACCAAGCTATGCGACAACTAAGGCAAAAGTCATGGTGAAGGCAGCTGACAATATTTTCTTTGATGTATCAAATTTCAATTTCAAAATCGTTTCTAGCTTCAATGTCACAACAGATATTAAGAGCTTGGATGTATGTACCCAAGATGAATTTACAACAAATTTAATATTTACCGAAAATCAGCCAATAAATGCACCTATTGAATTAACAGTATTAAATCCGATAGCTGGCTTGACATATGATTTTTCTCCAAATTCTGTCACCGATTTACAAAATGGATCTATCCTCCGTGTTACAGGCCTTCAAAATTTACCGAAAGGTGTACAAACTATTACGGTTCAAGCTCAATCTGGCAATGAAAAATTAGAAACATCAATTTCTTTATTTGTAGGAATTACAGAGATTGTGCCATTTGACTACCTTTCTCCACCACAAAATAGCATTAACTTTAATGAAGTAAAAGTACCATTCATTTGGGAAAAAGTACATGGTGTCATAAACTATACATTGGAAGTAAGTAGCTCGCCAAATTTTAATCAAACAGAATTGTCAACTACCATTGCAGATACATCTTATTTATATTCTTTAAATGCAAATACAGTTTATTTCTGGCGTGTAAAACCAAATTCTCCTTGTCTCCAACTGCCTTTTGGGGAAATATTCACATTTAAGACTAAAGGCAGTGTTTCTGGCAGTCCCATCATTCTGAAAAACGAAACTTTGGTAGTTCCAAAAGGTCATACAGGCACAATAGACTCTACACATCTTTCAGTTAAAGGTGAAAATTTGAATTTTATAACTTTCACATTAACAAAGATACCTGCCAATGGCTTACTCGTAGTAAATGGTGTAGAAATGAAAGTAGGCAGTGTATTTACTATGGACAACATCCAATTATCCGCAGTTCATTATGTCCATGGTGGCAGGATGATTGCCACGGATGAAATGACTTTTAACATTCTGGATGATAAAGGTAGATGGCTTCCTGATGTTACATTTCATTTTTTGGTTGATCAAGGGTCATTAGGTGTTTCGGTGTCCCGTGTTGATAATCTAAAATGCAATGGAGACAAGAATGCATCGATTAAAGCCACAGGTTTTGGTGGTACTTTACCATATTTCTATTCATTGGATGGAAATACCTATCAGACTTCGGATGTTTTTGAAGGTTTATCAGATGGTAAATATGTAGTTTTCGTAAAGGATGCTA
>CALFYH010000413.1 GCA_937952155.1 uncultured Saprospiraceae bacterium | reverse complement strand
ACTTTGAGATCAACAATTACAAATGATACATTGGGTAAGAAAGATTTGGGATATAAACTGTCGAAAGACGCTCTTGATGAAGAAGTCAAATATGATGCCAGAGATTCATCGCGCTTAGAAGTTGAGCAAAAAAAGATACATTTATATGGTGGAGCACTAGTTGAGTATCAAAAAATAAAGTTGAAGGCCAATTATATGGTCATAGATTTCGCCAACAATATTATAGAAGGTTACGACAAAAAGGATAGCGTAAGTACGGAAACTGAAAAACCATCATTTTCTGATAAAGAGAATACTTTTACCTACAAACAATTGCGATATAACTTCAAAACTAAAAAGGGATTTGTCAATCACGCGGTGTCCCAACAGGGTGAGTTTAATTTGGTTGGTTCCACCACAAAATTTATTGCTGGCGAAACTGATAGTTTGGGTAATAAGGCTGACGACCTTATTTTTAATGAAGATGCCATTATCACCACATGTACACACGATCCACCACACTATGGTATTCGTGCAGGAAAGTTGAAGTTTGTCCCTAATAAACTTGCTGTCATGAGTGTAGCCAATGTGGAAATTGCCAAAGTTCCCACTCCGATTTTTCTTCCATTCGGTTTCTTCCCATTAGCAAAAGGTAAATCATCTGGACTTATTTTCCCATCTGGGTATGAATTCAATGCTCAATTGGGACTTGGATTTAGAGAAATAGGGTATTATTGGCCTATAAATAACTACATTGATATGCGTGTTACAGGTGATATTTATACTAGAGGATCTTGGGGCGTACGGGTCAATACTCGGTATAAAAAGCGATATGGATATGACGGTAACATTACTTTGGGGTATTCGAGTACAGTGTTAGAAAGTGACAAAGATGCAACCAGTCATCCACAAGTAGCATATAACATAAGTATCTCTCATCAACAAAGTCAAAAAGCGCATCCTTATCGACGATTGAATGGATCAATCAATATCCAAACTAACAGATACGATCAGCGTGTCTTCGAAAATCCTAGAAGTGCTTTGGTCAATCAATATTCATCTTCTTTTTCATTCCAGCATGACATGCCTGGGACTCCATTCAGGTTTACAGCAGATTTTCGACATAGTCAAAACACGAGTACTAGGATAGTTGATGTTGTATTGCCTGCTGTAACCATGCGAATGAATACCATTTACCCGTTTAAGAAAAAAAATAGCACCAAAGAAGTTTGGACGGATAATATAGCATTGTCGTATAATTCAGAGTTGAGAAACTTTGTCAAGACAACAGATACGACCTTATTTACGTACGAAACATTGAAGAATTTTCAAACAGGATTAAAGCAGAATGCAACTTTGAGTACAAATTTTAAAGTGCTAAAATACTTTAATTTGTCACCGAATATTAACTATGAAGAAGCCTGGATGCTGAAGAAGTATAAATTGACATTTGATAAAAATGCCGTCAAATTAGATTCATTAACTAAAGATACATTGGGATTTGAAGAACCAGTTGGATCATTTGAGTCGGATTTTACAACATATAGAAGTTTGAATACAGGTGTTTCTATAAATACTCAGATTTTTGGACAATTGAAAGGTGGACGAGGATTTTTTAGAGGCATCAGACATGTAATGAAGCCGAATATATCTTTCAACTATAAGCCAGAAAACAAATCAAAATATGAAGCTGTAGTCGATACAGATGTGCGCAGTGCATACAACAACCCTTTGACTTATAGTGTACTTTCTAATGGCCCATTTTCACTGAATGGATCTGAAAAGCAAATGTCCATAGGCTTTGGGATAACCAATATTATCGAAGCAAAATATTACTCTCGAAAAGATACCATTGAAAAAAAAGTGCGTCTTTTTGATAATCTAAGTATAAATGGGAATTATAATTTCGCAGCTGATTCATTTCAGTGGTCAAATATATTTGTTTCTGGAAATACCAATATCTTGAAAGGACTTTCAAATCTTAATTTCAGAGCCACATACAGCCCTTATCAATATGATGCAAATGATAAAATCACAAAACAGACTGTTTGGGAAAATGGTAAAATACTTCCAGAGCTTAGAAATATGAACGGAGGAATACTTACAAGCGTATCTTTTGATAGGATAAGGGCATTCTTTACTGGAGATAAAAAAGTAGAAAAAAAGAAAGAAAATACTTCAAATAATGAGGCAAAGACATCGGATCCTTTCAGTAACACAAAACCAGAAGAAGAAAAACAGGAAGACATAAAGGATATTTCGCTTGCAGATTGGTTTGGAAATTTCAACTTTTCGCACTCTATCAATTTTCAATATCAAATCAATAAGTTACGTGATACTTTCTATGTGTCCAATCACTCGATAGGTATAAATGGCAGCATCCCACTTACCAAAAATTGGAATATGACTATAGGAAATATATCTTATGACTTCAAAAACAACGCATTTCCATACCCATACTTTGGATTTTCAAGGGATTTGCACTGTTGGCAAATGAATTTTACTTGGTCTCCAACCAATGGTGTGTATAGCTTTTTTGTAGGTGTGAAGTCATCTGCATTGAGTTTCTTGAAGTATGATTATGGGCAGAGAAACGCAAATACATTATTCACTGGGACGAGGTAGATATTGCTAATTTTATTTTATTCAGTTTTGGAAATATGTGGATTATTGGCATCAGCTTTGCCGAACTCATCAACATAAATTTGCGATAGAATAAAGAATAAAGAAAGCATCAATGGTCCGAAAATTACACCTATAAACCCAAATAAATTTATACCCATAAAAACACCCAATAGCGTAATCAATGGATGAACGTCGGCTAGTTTTTTCTGTACCATGAGCCTTGCGATGTTATCAACAGATCCAATAACTAAAAAGCCCCACAAACAAACACCTATAGCACTGTATGTATTTCCTGTAATAAAAAGATAGATAGAAAGCGGTAAATATATAGCTAACGTGCCAACAATAGGTATCACACTGCTGATAGCTGTAAGGATTCCCATTAAAATGTATTCATTAACACCAAAAATCCAATAGCCAAGTGTGCCTACTAGACCTTGAATAATGGCGACAATGGGAATACCAAGCGCATTACTGTAAACCAAGTTTCTTATATCAGTGATGATTTTTTTAACATTGGCAGTTTTAAATGGTAAATTTTTTCTAAGCCATCTTTCTAATTGTCTTGTCTGTACCAACATGAAATACAAAACTAAATACATAAGGAAGATATTGCCTAATGATGAAAAAGTACCTCCAAGTGTTTTTTGTACCATAGGAACTATTTGACCACTGACTTTAGAAACATTTTCTTCTTTTAATAAATCAATATTATAGTTTGTAAACAAATATTGATGGACTTCATTAAACTTCTCATTAATTACAACTGGGTTTTCTATAATTGGTTTTACCTTATCAATTGCAACAGAAACCAAGTAAACTATAGGAAT
>CALFYH010000412.1 GCA_937952155.1 uncultured Saprospiraceae bacterium | reverse complement strand
TCTCTTTTGGTAGTAATATTTCTAAAAAACATTTTTTTGATCGTAAGCATTACTTTTATCCAGATCTTCCCAAAGGATACCAAATTACACAAGATAAAATGCCATATTGTACTGATGGAACGATAAGGTTCATATCTGAAGGTATAGAAAAATCCATCAGAATCCACCACATACACATGGAAGAAGATGCCGGAAAATCAATTCATGACCAACATGCATCTACTTTGGTAGATTTCAATCGTGCTGGTGTACCACTCTTGGAAATAGTAACCGAGCCAGATTTTCGTTCTGGGCAGGAAGTAAGTGATTTCTTAGCTGAGCTTCGCAAAACGGTTCAATATCTTGGCATTTCGGATGGAAATATGGAAGAAGGCTCATTTAGGTGTGACTGCAACGTATCTGTAAGGAAAAAAGGCGTCCAAACCTTGGGCGAAAGAAATGAGATTAAAAATGTCAACTCGCGAAGATTTGCTAAAAATGCGATCGACTTCGAAGCGAAAAGACAAATAGCCATCATAGAAAACGGTGGAAATATCCATAAAACGACTTTGCTATATGATCCGGTACTAAATGAAACTAGGCCGATGCGCAAAAAAGAATCTGAAAATGATTATCGATATTTTCCAGAACCTGATTTGCCACCCGTTTTGATTGATGAAATATTTTTGAAAGAAATTGCGCAAAAAATTGTCACACTTCCTATTGACAGATATTACAAATTAGTAAATGACTATAAATTATCTTCAGCTGATGCTATTTTTTTGACTGAAGAAAAAGCTTGGACAGAATTATACTTTTTGTTGGCTAGGCATTCAGACCAATACAAACTTATCGCTGAATTATTGGTACAAAAGATCCTGCCCTATCTGAATCTGATAAAAAAAGAGATTTCCATTTTTAAAGATCCTCTACTTTTGTTGAGATTCGTAGAACTACTCCAAAATGGGAAAATAGCAAAATCAGCGGTGTATCAGCATGTTTTTCCTGTTTGGATAGAAGATATAAGTCAAAATCCAGAAGATATAGCACAAAATCTTGAACTTTTCCAAAGCGATAATCAAGACTTTTTGGATGCCATCATCGCACAAGTTATAATTGCTAATCAAGACAAAGTCACAGCTTATAAAAAAGGAAAAACTGGCTTACTTGGTTTCTTTATGGGGCAAGTCATGCAAATTTCTGGCGGCAAAGCGGATCCAAATACACTTAAAGGTAAGATAGAAGCTGCATTGGAGAAGTGAGTTTCAAACACAAAATATTATTTACTTGTATTGTTAAGTCTATATAAAACAGTTTTCTTTTTTGATGATGTTCTTTTCGTTACTATCGTTTCAGGAGCTTCAAAAAGGTAATCTGCTTGAACTTTAAAAAATACAGTTGAATAAAAGTTTTGTTTTTCTTTCGGATAGGTTGCATTTGATCCATATTCGATTTCTGCAAGCAAATAATTATTTACTCCATCCACATTGTAAATATAATATCCGCCTCTTTTGCCCATTAAAATATTCTTTTTCTTTCCATTCATTACCACAATATTTTCACCTAAGGGTAATGTAATAGTTTGAAAACTTCCTGATGGAATTTCAATTGTATTAAATTCTTTAGTACGAGTATAATATTCTACCTTTACAGGCTTTATAGTTCCATTATCTATGATAAGATCACTATCAAAAGCATAAGAACTTGAAACCCCAAACATCACAGCTCCAAGAATTACACCCAATGCTATAGATTTTTGATTTCTTTGAATAAAATTTGGTTGTTCACCATTGCTTACTGGTTTGTCAATGTACTTTGTGTATATAAAATAACATACTGTTGGTATTGTTAAGATTGAGATAAGAAAAATAACCCATTTTGGTATTGTTGGAAAATACTAATAATTCCACCAATTGGAAAACCAAAAAACAATTGCACCAAAATCATGGTTATAAAGACCCTTAAAATTGCAAATTTCATAATTTAGATTGTGATTGTTAATACCCTATCTAATCAGCGTCACATTTCCTGAATATACATCATCTGCTGCCTTGCCTTCTATCTTTACATAAATCAAGTACACATACACACCTTGGATGGCTTCACCACTACCAAACTCACCATTCCAACCATCAGCAGGAGAATTTGCAGGGGCATTCTTCTTAGATCGGAAGAGCGTCGTG
>CALFYH010000411.1 GCA_937952155.1 uncultured Saprospiraceae bacterium | reverse complement strand
AAGGATATCAAGCAGTGTAATTTTAGAGATAGCATTCTTCAAAAATATCATCCTACACCTGATTTTCAACAAGCTTTCAAACATGAAAAATCTGGCAATTTTGTGATGAAATATGCTTCAGGACAGGCATTGGTGACTTTGCCATTTTTTATAGTAGGTCACATGTGGGCAAGCAATTCTACCATATATCCTGCTGATGGATTTTCTTTTCCTTATCATTTTTCTGTAGGAGTTGGTTTATTCCTTCTTTCTCTATTGGGTATGTTTTACTTGAGAAAGGTACTTTTAGTATATTTTAAAGATCGAACAGTTGCAGCATTATTGATAATCTACGTTATTGGTACCAACTATATCAATTACGCGGCTGTAGATCAAGCGATGACTCACAATACTTTATTTACTATCTATGCACTTTTATTGTGGATGACCATAAGATTTTATATTGCATACGAAAGTCGCTACGCCATTGCAATCGGAATTCTAACAGGATTGGCAACTTTGATAAGACCAACAGAAATTATTTCGATTTTGATTCCTATGTTTTGGGGAATCAACTCAATATCAGGACTTAAGACTCGGATTGATGTAATCAAAAAACAGTTTTCTAAGTTTGTTTTAGCAGGAATATTTTTTGGTTTGGTGGCAATGATTCAGCCTATCTATTGGAAGATTGTTGCCAATGAATGGTTGGTTTATAGTTATGGAGATCAAGGTTTCAGTTGGCTCAAGCCGCACTTGTATGATTATCTCTTAAGTTATAGATGTGGATGGTGGCGATTTACACCGATGATGATTTTGCCATTTATTGGATTGTGGTCGTACTACAAAAAGCAAGACACAAATTTTATTATTATCATTTTTTCTTTATTAAGCTTGTATATAGTCACTGCTTGGGATGTTTGGGATTATGGAGGCACAGCAGGAAGGGCGATGGTGCAATATTATCCTATTCTTGCGCTTCCGTTCTGCGCATTGCTGGAGTCTGCTGAAGATAAAAAGATTTTTAAATCATTACTTTATGCCGTTATAGGTTTGTTTGCATACCTTAATGTTTGGTGGGTATATCATGCTCATGGCGGTCAGGTGCAAGCATTGGAATTGTCAAGGGCATATTATTTTGCTAAAGTTGGCAGATGGACAGCTGATGAAGAAGACAAAAAATTGTTGGATAATAAATATGTTTATCGAGATCAGCCAATAAATCCAGTGTCTGTTTATAAAAACAACTTCGATCAAGATACATCTGCAAATGCTGTTGTTCAGGATTCAAACCATATGATAAAATTGAACAAGGATCTACAGTTTACGGAACAGTATTTTATCGATAGAACCAAGGATTTTAAAAAATGGATTAGGGTAAAAGGTCACTTGCTCAGTTTGGAAATAATCTTTTCA
>CALFYH010000410.1 GCA_937952155.1 uncultured Saprospiraceae bacterium | reverse complement strand
ATTAAAAGGAGTTGCTGTTGTTCGCATTGAAGGCGATGAAGCTACTGCTGTGCGTGCCATTCAACAAGATTCCAGAAAGGTGAGTGATGGCGATTGCTTTGTAGCTGTGAAGGGTACTACAACTGATGGGCATCAATACATTCAACAAGTGATTGATAAAGGTGCAACAGTTGTTGTGTGTGAAGTATTGCCTTTAGCATTAGATGAGAAGGCGACATATATTGTAGTTAAAGATGCTTCTATTGCTTTAGGCGAAATGGCTGCAAATTATTTTGGTAACCCAGCCGATAAAGTAAAGTTGGTAGGGGTTACGGGTACAAATGGAAAAACATCTGTTGCTACTTTGTTATACCGATTGTTTTCGAAACTCGGTAACAAAGTGGGGTTGCTGTCAACGGTTGAAAATAAAATCGGAGGAGAAACCATTCCTTCTACACACACCACTCCGAATGCCATTAGTTTGAATCAATTATTGAGGCGTATGGTGGATGAGGGTTGTACGTATGTGTTTATGGAAGTAAGTTCGCATGCAGTGGATCAACATCGTATCGCAGGACTAACGTTTGATGGTGCATTGTTTACAAATATTACTCATGATCATTTGGATTACCATTTGACCATGAAAAATTATATCGCAGCCAAAAAGTTATTTTTTGATCATTTGCCATCAAGTGCTTTTGCCTTAGTGAATGCGGATGATAAAAACGGACTTGTAATGGTACAAAATACCAAAGCCCGCAAATTGACTTACGGACTTAGGACGATGTGTGATTACAAAGTAAAGATCATCGAAAGTTCAGTACAAGGTCTTCAATTGCGCATCAATGACAGAGAAGCGTATTTTAGACTAATAGGTGAGTTCAATGCATATAACTTGGCCTTAGTTTTTGGAGCTGCTAGAGAGTTGGGTATGGAGACAGACGATGTGCTTGCGATTTTGAGTGGACTTCGTGGTGCAGAAGGCAGATTCGAACAAATTGTGGATAATAACACCGGCAAATGTGGTATCGTGGATTATGCACATACTCCTGATGCATTGGAGAATGTACTCGAAACCATTCACAAAGTAAATCTATCTGGCAGCAAAATCCTGACAGTAGTAGGTTGTGGTGGTGACAGAGATGCTACCAAAAGACCAATTATGGCAAAAGTGGCTTGTACATGGTCTGATAAAGTGATTTTGACAAGTGACAATCCTAGGTCTGAGGATCCTGAACAAATTTTAGATGAAATGGAAACAGGATTGGATACTGCGGATAAAGCGAAAATGATACGAATATCCGACAGAAGGCAGGCCATAAAAACAGCCGTCATGATGTCAGGTAATAAAGATATAATATTAGTGGCCGGAAAAGGTCACGAAACATACCAAGAAATTAAAGGGGAAAAGTTTCCTTTTGACGATAAAAAGATATTGAAGGAATATTTCGGAATGGAATAAGTATTGCGGTAATTTCAGTTTTTTGATTAGGTAAATATACTCAATCATAATTCTGAACTTAGGTTGCAAGTTAATACCTTCCTTAATCCTTACAATATCAAAGATTTAGGTTCTATTATCATTCTCAGGTTGATTTAACAGTAGCAGTGGGATCTTTTTGGAAAAAGTTTCGAATTGCTCACTGCTCTGTTAAAATTTTTGCTTGCGAATGTATTTTATGCCAAATGGTTCTAATATCAGGGCATCATTACAAACAAAAACAAACAGTTAAAATATATATAGCAAATGTTGTACCACTTTTTTGAATATATTGATAAATATTACAATGTGCCTGGCACAGGGTTATTTCAATATATCACTTTTCGGGCAGCTTTCGCTATTATTTTGTCCCTAATTATCTCTTTGGTCTTTGGAGGAAAAATTATCACCAAGCTGAAGCGAATGCAAATAGGTGAGACAGTCAGAGAGTTGGGTCTCGATGGTCAAAAGGCCAAAGAAGGTACTCCAACGATGGGTGGTATTATCATCATCATGGCTATATTGATCCCGTGCCTATTATTGGCTAAATTGGACAATGTCTATATTTGGTTGATGATATTCACGACCATATGGCTTGGATTGATAGGTGGTGCAGATGATTATATCAAGGTCTTTCTGAAAAATAAAGATGGACTGAGTGGGAAGACAAAAATTTTCGGTCAGGTTATTTTAGGTCTCATTGTAGGTATTACCATGCTTATTTCCAATGATGTGGTCATCAGAATGCCACTTCAAGAGGCAAAAGCTGGCGGATTTGAAATCATCAAAGAATATGAAATCCCACTTCCTCGTGTAAATGATATCTCGCGAATGACCGAAATGGCGTATGTAAAGACAACGCTAACTAATGTACCTTTTTTGAAGGACAATAATTTTGATTACAAGTATTTGGCTAGTTTTTTTGGTGACAATACCGATTTATGGTTGTCCATCATTTTTACGCTGGTTGTAATATTTATTGTTACTGCAGTCTCCAATGCGGCTAATCTAACCGATGGGATTGATGGATTGGCTGCTGGTACATCAGCAGTAATAGCAGCCACGCTGGGTGTTTTTGCTTATGTATCTGGTAATACGATTATTGCAGATTATCTCAATGTATTTTATATTCCCAATTCAGCAGAATTAGTGGTTTTTTCGGCTTGTTTTCTCGGCGCTTGTATTGGATTTTTATGGCACAATTCATTTCCAGCAAGGGTATTTATGGGTGATACTGGCAGTTTGACCATAGGTGGTATCATAGCAGTCTTGGCGATACTATTGCGTAAAGAATTATTGATTCCTATATTATGCGGCATTTTCGTAGCTGAAAATTTGTCGGTCATGTTGCAGGTTTCATATTTCAAATATACAAAAAAGAAGTACGGCGAAGGTCGTAGAATATTTAAAATGTCTCCGTTGCATCATCATTTCCAAAAGGACGGAATGCACGAAGCAAAAATTGTAACTAGATTTTGGATCATTGGGATCATCTTGGCTATTGTTTCAGTCATTACACTTAAAATCAGGTAATTATGAAAAGTGTAACGATCATAGGTGCAGGAGAAAGCGGTGTTGGAGCGGCTTTATTGGCCAAAAAGATGGGCTTAGATGTTTTTGTAAGTGATTTTGGATTTATCGCAGAACATTATAAAAAAGAGTTAACTGATAGTAACGTTCTCTTTGAAGAAGGAGGACATGATTTTGAAAAGGTTTTGGTAACTGATGTGGTTGTTAAAAGTCCCGGTGTTCCGGATCATGCGCCTGTCCTTCGCATGCTAAAAGAAAAAGGACGGAAAGTGATTTCCGAAATTGAGTTTGGTCACTCATTTTTTTCCGGACTGACCATCGCTGTCACAGGCTCAAATGGGAAGACTACAACATCGGGACTTTTATACCACGTACTCAAAACCGCAGGATTAAACGTTGCATTAGGAGGCAATTATGGGCGAAGTTTTGCCCGCATTATCGCCGAAGATGCACCAGAAGTGATGGTACTTGAGATTTCTAGCTTTCAGTTGGATGACATCGAGACTTTCAAGCCACATATTGCCATATTACTCAATATCACACCAGATCATTTGGACAGGTATGAGTACAAAATGGCAAATTATGTGAATGCTAAATTCCGAGTTGCCATGAATCAGACGAGTGCGGATTATTTTATCATCAATGGAGACGATCCTGAGATTACAAATAAAATGCAGGAATTTGCTGGTGAGCAAAAGGTAGTAACGATCACGGAAGACGCATACTTGCAAGGCATTGTATCAAAGGATACTAGTGCAAATTTTGAATTGAGTATCAAAGGAAGACACAATTTATTCAATGCAGCATGTGTTGTGGCAGCTTGTCGAATCTTGAATATAGAAGAACGTGGTATAGCTGCTGGACTCAAATCATTTGTCAATTTGCCTCATAGATTAGAAAGTTGTGGTGAAATTAATGGTATCGAGTTTATCAATGACAGCAAAGCTACCAATGTGGATTCTGTCTATTATGCACTGGATGCAATGACGAAACCAGTGATTTGGATAGCAGGTGGTACAGACAAGGGCAATGATTATAGTGTTTTATTTCCTTTAGTAAAAAATAGAGTGAAAGCCTTGATTTGTCTCGGAATGGACAACGAAAAATTGAAGAATAGTTTTGAATCCCATATTCCGATTATTTACGAGACGACTAAGGTATCAGAGGCGGTGGAGACAGGATTGAAGTTGGGTGAGTCCGGCGATGTAGTCCTGCTGTCACCAGCATGTGCGAGTTTTGATCTCTTTAAAAATTATATGGATAGAGGTGATCAATTCAAAGCGTGTGTTGAAGGATTGAAGGTTTAATATTTTTTAAAATAAAGATTTGAATATACAGAGTACATATCAAAGTTTAAAAGGAGATCGGTCAGTGTGGCTGATAGTGGCTTTATTGTCGTTATTTTCTCTATTGATTGTATATAGTACATCTGGTAGTGAGGCGTATAAGTTTAATGCGACTCATGGCACTGAATATTACTTGGTCAGACAGTTGGTTTTTATTGGTTCTGGGTTGATGCTCATGTACACTGCATATAAGTTGCATTATATGGTATATGCCAAATTGGCCCCGATCATGATGGTAATTGCTGTTCCATTATTGGTTTACACAGCGCTATTTGGAGAAAAGATAAATGATGCTTCTCGTTGGATAAAGATACCAATTTTAGAGTTGTCATTTCAGACATCAGATTTTGCAAAGATTGCATTGATTATGTTTGTCGCAAGGTCACTGGCCATCAGGCAAGATTATATTAAGAGTTTTAAGGATGCATTTTTACCGATTATAGCACCAGTAATATTATTTTGTGCCTTGATTGCTCCATCCAATTTATCTACAGCAGCACTACTTTTTGTGACAGCTTTTATTATGATGTTTGTCGGACGTATCTCAATGAAATATGTCATGTTGCTGACGATTTTGGGTATTGGAGTTTTCGCTGGCATATTCTTAATTGGACAATATTTTCCGGAACATTTCAGGGTAGATACGTGGATAAGCAGGATAAACGATTTTTTGTATTCTGATGGTGGATATCAAATAGAGCAATCTAAAGTAGCTATTGCAAATGGTGGATTTTTGGGTGTAGGTCCAGGAAATAGCAATCAGAGACACTTTTTGCCCTTTGCTTACGCAGATTTTATCTATGCTATCATTTGCGAAGAATATGGACTTATAGGTGGTGCAGTTATATTGTTTCTTTACTTATGGTTACTCTTCAGAACTATAAGTTTGGTGACGAGATGCCCTAAGACTTTTGGTGCAATGCTTGCTATGGGTTTGATGTTGAATATTGTGATTACGGCTTTCGCCAATATTGCTGTATCAGTACAGTTGGTTCCTGCAACGGGACTTACATTGCCAATGATCAGTATGGGTGGTACTTCGTTTTTGTTCACTTGTTTATCTTTTGGGATCATCCTAAGTGTGAGCCGGTATGTAGAGCAAGCGTATGAGGAGAAGAAACAATTAGAAAAAGTGGAATTGGATGGCACGAGTGATCATTAGCGGAGGCGGCACAGGTGGCCATGTATTTCCGGCCATTGCGATTGCGGATGCAGTAAAAGTTGCAGCACCCGAAACAGAGATTCTTTTCGTAGGTGCTAATGGCAAAATAGAAATGGAAAAAGTCCCGAAAGCGGGATATAAAATAATAGGATTGAATATTTCGGGTTTTCAGCGCAAGCTTAGCATGAGGAATCTGAGCTTTCCATTTAAGCTTGCAGCTAGTATGTTCAGAGCTTTCATGGTTGTTCGTAAGTTCAAACCAGATGTTGTCGTAGGTGTAGGTGGATATGCTAGTGGTCCTGTTTTGAAAATTTCCAATTCTTTAGGAATACCTACAGTATTGCAGGAACAGAATTCCTTTGCAGGAGTGACCAATAGGATATTGGCATCTAAGGCAAGTGCCGTTTGTGTAGCTTATGATGGCTTGGAACGATTCTTTCCGAAAGATAAAATAATTTTTACAGGAAATCCAGTACGTAAAGACATATTGGACAAAAAGATAAATGCACCGCAAGCAAGAAATACACTAGGGTTAGACCAAAATAAGAAAACTGTTTTAATTTTTGGTGGAAGTCTCGGGGCAAGAACGATCAATGAAGCCGTTCTTGCCAACGCCGAAGCCTTGCTTGAAATGCGTGATGTAAACATTATCTGGCAAGTGGGCAAAATATATTATTACGAATATGTCAATGGTCCACTTTCAGGAAAAGACAACATCAAAATTTTATCATTCATTGAAGATATGGATATTGCTTACAGTGCAGCAGATATCGTTGTCTGTAGAGCTGGTGCATTGACTATTTCGGAGTTGGCAATACTCGGTAAAGCGTCGATCCTTATTCCATCTCCAAATGTAGCCGAAGATCATCAGACTGTCAATGCCATGTCTCTTGTAAATAAAGGTGCTGCGGTTTTGGTGAAAGATGTGAATGCAAAAGAGGAATTGATGTCTGCGGTCCAGTCGCTGTTGAATGATGATGTAAAGAAAAATGGTTTGGAGAGTAACATAAAGTATTTTGCCAAACCTGAGGCCGCAAAACAGATTGCAGCTGAAATTTTGAAGATATGTGCAAATAAAGGAGCATGAAGTTGAATGAGGTCAGTCATGTGTATTTTATCGGAATTGGTGGCATCGGTATGAGTGCCATAGCAAGATATTTTATTGCTCAAGGCAAAAAGGTATCAGGCTACGATAAAACAGAAACAGTTCTGACCCAACGGTTGAGAGATGAAGGTATGCATATTCATTATCAGGATGAAATAGCACTGATTCCATCAGATATAGATTTGATAATTTATACGCCTGCGATTCCTAAGGATCACAAAGGATATAACCATCTATTGAATGTTGGAATACCGATGATGAAGCGATCTGAAGCACTTGGTTTGATTAGCAATGATAAGATTTCGGTAGGAATAGCTGGAACCCATGGCAAAACAACCACAAGTGCTATGACAACCCATGTTTTGAAAGTGGGAGGTATCGATGTATCGGCATTTTTGGGTGGTATCACGGTAGATTACAATAGCAATTTCCTCATTGGTAAAAGTGAAGTAGTTGTGCTAGAAGCTGATGAATATGATCGTTCGTTTTTAAGATTGAATCCATTTATCGCTTCTATCTCATCGATGGATGCAGATCATCTAGATATCTATGGAGATAGTAAAGTGATGATCGAAGGATTTAAAGCTTATGCTGCCAAAATCAGAGACAACGGTTTTCTGATAATAAAAGAAGGCTTGTTGGACCAGTTTACGATCAAGGAATTGATGGATCTTACAAAAAGAGGAATATCAGTCTTAGAATACGGAACTGATAAGGTTCAACTAAAAATGCACAATATCAGAATAGAGCAAGGAAAGTATGTTTTTGATTATCAAGGAGTAGGGCAGGAGATTAGAGATATTGTGATGAGTATGCCTGGTAGACATAATCTTGAGAATGCGTGTGTCGCTATAACAGTCGGGTTGTTGAACAAAGTGACACCTGATGATATAAAAAAAGCATTAGCTGGTTTCAAAGGAATTCAGCGTAGATTCGAAAGAATCATTGACAGAGAAGATTTGGTTTTTATAGACGATTATGCACATCATCCTAGTGAACTAAAAGTGGCAATTGATGCAGCCAGAACACTTTTTCCGGAAAGGAAACTGACAGGAATTTTTCAGCCGCATCTTTATTCGCGAACTAGAGATTTTGTAGATGGATTCGCTGCAGAGTTGGACAAATTGGATGAGATCATATTGATGGATATCTATCCTGCACGAGAGCTGCCAATCGAAGGTGTAACATCTGAAAGCATTTTCAACAGAATGAAAAACCCAAACAAAAAAATGGTCACCAAGGAAACATTGATGGATACATTAAAGGAATATAAGCCAGAAATATTGATGACCTTGGGTGCAGGTGATATTGACACTTTTGTTCCAAAGATCAAAGAGCTTTATAAATAAAATAAAATGAGCGATAGAAAATTAAATATGAAAAGGGTCAGAGACGCCATGATTTGGCTGACACTGATTGCCGGGATATCGGCCCTGCTTTTCTTTTCTATCGTGCGAAAATCCAATGCTGAAGTAAAGACTTTAGTAGTTGAAATTGAAAAGATTAATGATGGCGAACAGCTCATTTCTGAAAAGGAAATCAAACAAATTTTGCAACTTGCCGCAGGAAAGACCATTACAAAAGCCAATATCAAAACATTGAATTTGCGAAAATTAGAAGCAAAGCTCAATAAAGATAAAAGGATACAAAGAGCAGATTTGTACTTTGATTCGAAAAATAGGCTTCATGCCCATATAATTCAGAAAAAGCCGATCATGCGGGTTATAGAAGAAGCCGGTGGCGAATATTACTTGGATGACAATGGCAAACAAGTGCCTGTGACAAGAGGTAGTGCTGTGAGAGTGCCTTTGGTTACTGGTATTAGGGATACATTTAGTTTGGCAAATTCAAAATCTGACCGACCATCAAAGTTGAAACAGGTTTTTGATATCATGAAATATGTAGCAAAGGATCCATTTCTTACAGCTTTGATAGAGCAAGCTCATGTGGAGCATGACAGTATTGGTGACATTGTATTAATACCTAAGTTGGGAAGAGAAAAGTTGATATTTGGTGATGCAAGTGATATCGAAGCAAAATTTGACAACTTAAAAATATTTTATAGAGATGGTATGCCCAAGTTAGGCTGGAGCAGGTACAAATCACTAAACCTTAAATATTCTCAACAGGTGAGAGGCATGTTAGCTAATCCTGAACATGCTGCCAAAATAAAGCCGATTCTTAGAGATACATTAACCGCTCAATTAATAAAAAAAGATAATAAGTAAAGTATTCAAAATTAAATAATTTGTACTATGAACGATCAGTTAAAAATAAAAAACACAGCAGTTGCGCTGGACATTGGGACCACCAAGGTATGTGCAATTGCAGGCCAGCTCAACGAGTATGGTAAACTGGAGATTGTTGGTATGGGTGTTGTCAGATCAGAAGGTGTATCCAGAGGTGTGGTGTCTAATATCGACAAAACGGTAAAAGCCATCAGAGAAGCAGTGGATATTGCTGAGCGAAATGCGCATTGCAAATTCAGAGTTGTCCATGTGGGAATCGCTGGCCAGCATATCAAGAGCCTTCATCATCATGGATTATTGGTTAGACATGACTCCAATACTGAGATAAATCAGGATGATATTGACAAACTGATTAAAGACATGTACAAGTTAGTTTTGCCACCTGGTGATAAGATTTTGCATGTTGTGCCACAAGAATATACTGTGGACGATGAGCAGGACATTTTCGATCCGATCGGTATGTCTGGCGTGAGATTGGAAGCGAATTTCCATATCATCACAGGACAAATATCAGCGAGCAGAAACATCTTGCGATGTGTAGAAAAAGCAGGGCTCGAAGTAGCTGATGTTACGCTTGAGCCAATTGCATCAGCTGCATCTGTCTTGAGCAGTGAGGAAAAAGAAGCTGGTATTGCCTTGGTAGATATAGGTGGTGGTACAACAGATATTACGATATTCAAAGATGGAATTATTCGTCACACTTGTGTGATCCCGTTTGGAGGCAATGTAATCACAAAGGATATCCGCGAAGGATGTACTGTGATGAATGAGCAAGCCGAAAAACTCAAGGTGAAATTTGGCTCTGCGATGGCTGATGAAATCGTAGATAATAGAATCATTACAATACCTGGGTTTAAAGGTAGAGATCATAAGGAGATTTCCGAAAAAAATCTGGCAAGAATCATTCAGGCTAGGGTAGAAGAAATATTTGATTATGTATTGTGGGAAATCCGCCGATCTGGATATGACAACAAGCTCATAGCAGGTATGGTACTTACAGGTGGTGGATCATTGCTAAAACATATCGACTTACTTGCCGAATATCATACAGGGTTGCCAACCAGAGTTGGACAACCAATTGAACACTTAGCTCATGGATATTCTTCGCAGTTAGCTAGCCCTATTTTTGCAACAGCGGTAGGATTGCTCAAGCATACCATTGATAATTATGGTGATAAAACTAGTTATGTTGAAGAGTTTAAAAAGATCACTGAAGAACCAAGGTTTACAGAAGCATATTTTCCACCATTGAATGAGAATAGTAATGCAAAGCCAGCTGAAAATCGTCAAGACGAAGAGGATGATGAAGAAGTAGTGGAGCAAGGTAAGAAAAAGGGGATTTTCAACAAGTTGTTTACTTTGACGAAAGACTTTTTTGAGACTGTACCTGATTCCGAATTCTAACCTATTATTTAACAACAGAAATTAAGAGAAATGAAATTTGATATACCAACAAATCAAAAATCCATCATCAAAGTTGTGGGTGTAGGTGGTGGCGGCGGTAATGCCGTAGGACACATGTTCCGACAAGGTATTACAGGTGTGGATTTTGCGATCTGCAATACTGATGCTCAAGCTATGGAAAATAATCCTGTGCCAGTACGTATAGCATTAGGTCCCAATCTTACAGAAGGTCGTGGTGCTGGTAGTATGCCAGAAGTAGGAAAACAATCTTGTATAGAGTCAATAGAAGACATTCGCAAATGGTTGAGTGATGGCACAAAGATGCTTTTTATCACAGCTGGAATGGGCGGGGGAACAGGTACTGGAGCTGCTCCAATCATAGCCAAAGTGGCTAAAGAAATGGAAATCCTTACTGTGGCAATTGTGACTTTGCCATTTAAGTTTGAAGGACTGAGAAGACAAAGACAAGCGCATGAAGGTCTTGAGCAATTGAAGAAAAATGTGGATTCAATCCTCGTGATCAGCAATGACAAGATGAAAATGATCCATGGAAATCTTGCACTGTCTGCGGCATTTGGTCAAGCAGATGATATACTTACAACAGCAGCCAAAGGTATTGCTGAAATCATCACAGTACCAGGTTACATCAATGTGGACTTTGAAGACGTAAATACTGTCATGCGCAATAGTGGCGTCGCTATCATGGGTAGTGCCATGGCAGACGGTGACGACAGAGCGCGTAAGGCAATCAATCTAGCTTTGGCATCACCGCTGTTGGAAGATAATGATATCAGAGGCGCTCAACATATATTACTAAATATCACTTCAGGTACTAAAGAAGTTACCATGGACGAAATCGGTGAAATCACCGAGCACGTACAAGAAGAAGCAGGTTACGGTACAGATCTTATCTGGGGAAATTGTAAAGATGAGTCCCTTGGTGAGAAGATCATGATTACCTTGATAGCTACTGGATTTAGAGAAGGTGGTACAAAACGCAAAGAAGTTGCGCCAGAGAAAGTGAAGGTATCACTCGAAAGTGAGCGTGTTAATGAAATAGTCGAAGAAGACTACACGGTTTTTGATTTTGATACCGCTTTCTCGGAAAATGTGGTCGATTTCGATACCGATGATGTCAAAAAAACCATCAATATGTTGGGTGTGAAATCTGAAGATCCTTTTGTGAATAAAAGAGGGCATCTTTCTGACGAACTTAAGAAAAAAAGTGAAGCAGATGCCGCTAGACGAGAATACCTTCGCAAGACAAATAGTAAGCCATTGGACAATCCAAAAATCATAGCAGATATGGAAAATGTACCCGCTTATGCTCGCAGAAATGTGATGTTAGACGAGACAAATAAAACTAATGGCAAGCAAAATTCAACTTATATGGTAAATATGGATGACGAAAACAACATTTTCGTATCAAACAATTCATTTCTATATGACAATGTAGATTAAAGATAAAAAGTGATGAGAATTTTAAATATTCTCATCACTTTTCCCCTGACATTTTCAAATTTTATCTCATTTAGAACAATCAACTGAAGACCGACCAACCGATCGTTCGTTAATAAGTGATAATTTAGTTTTCACAACCTGAAATAGATAGAATCCTGGAGAAATAATCCCGATAATTTTGGGATAGTACAACAGCAATGTTGATTTCAATTTTGGATTTTCGTCTTTATTTATAAACTTTTTAATGAGATTGGTTTATTAATTACAGGTCCATGGCTCCCCGCCTGGACCTTTTTTTATTCTAGTGTGTAATGTTTTTGTTCGTTTCATTCAAGGATTATTAGTTGTATCTGACGATTTTTTATTTGTGGCATGTTAAATAATACGATATATTTGCATATTATATCATTCCATTATGAAAACTTATAAAATAGAAGAACAAAATACATCCAACGAACTCAAAGAGCCATCAATAGATTATAATCGCGTTTACACCTATGCTGATTATCTCAAATTTGAATTTGAAGAAATGGTAGAAATCATCCGCGGCAAATTGTTTCGGATGAGCCCAGTGCCCAAAACAAAACATCAGCAAGTGAGTATGAATATTTTGCGCGCATTTCTTCCAAAATTAAAAGATAAAACTTGTAACATATTTCACGCTCCTACTGATGTTGTATTGCCTATTGCAAACAAGAAACGCAACAAATCTACAACCGTTGTGCAGCCTGATATATTTGTGATTTGTGACCAAACAATCATAGAGGAAACTGCCGTTTTTGGTGTGCCCGATTTTGTAATAGAGATAATTGCTGGCAAAGATGTAAAACGAGATACAAAAGACAAATACAGCGTCTATGAAGAAGCTGGTGTTGGCGAATATTGGATTGTATTTGGAGAGATGCGTTTTGTTGAAGTTTATATTTTGGTGGAAGGAAAATATCAACGTCTCAATGCTTTCTCAGAAGATGATGTAATACCTGTGAAGACATTGCCTGGCCTATCGATCAGTATTGATGATATTTTCGAAGGTGTGTGATAATATACGAATTATGTCTTGCGAATTAAAAAGAAATAATGTTACGTAACCTGGTTCTTATCGGTATCAATTTATTAATTTTTGTTCTTTTGACTTATTTTGTTAATTATGATGTCGAGCTTGACAAAGTATGCAAAGAAATCATCAAAGATTACAATTGGGAACTAGACAATCGCTTTTCGGATCTTAAAGAAGTTTCTAAAATTTCAAAAACTATAGATGAAAAAGTGAATAAAATTCGACCAGTAATTGAAAGCATGGTGAATGTGAAAACCTTGGATGAAGCCGATTCGTTATCACAACAAGCGAAAAAAGTGATAAACAAATTGGGATGGGATTTTGACTTAAACTGTAGTAATCATAGAGATTTAGGTGTCAATATCATTGATCAATTTATGGAGAAATTTGAAATCACAGATGAAGAAAATTACGATTCTAAATTGAATATTGTCATTAGAGAATTATCCAGTAAAGGTGATTCATCCCACATTGTATTAACGCCAATATTTATTAACCCTAATTTCGCTTCCATTATGGTAAATGGTATTGAAGAAATCCATGAAAATCCATTTTGTTTTGAAAAACCTGTACAATTTGTAGTATTGAAAAGTAAATTAGGGCGTTGTGATAAATTTTCATTTATAAATTCTAATGAAGTTGCGGAATAATTTTTTTACCAAATTTCTATTGCTTTTATTGCTAATACAAAGTGGATTGCTATGGCTTCATTATTGTGAGGTAAATGCTAAAACCAAATATATCCAATCAAGATCAAATGCACTCAAACAAGAGAATGATAAATGGCTAAATTTTATGACCAATTCATTATTTTTTTTAGCTGAAAAAGATAGAGTTAGAAAAGAAGGCTTGTTACATGCAATTTCTGAAATCAATTTTTATAAACCAAGCATACAAGACGGTTTGTTATATGCTATTTCTGGAATCGATTGTTATGAACCAAACATACATAATTCTACGATTGAAGTTTATAAATTTCACAAGTATATTAACCCACAGATAATGTCTTTAACGCAACATATCAAACAAATATATGGATGTTTCTGGGCCCCAAGTTATTATGTTTTTAAGGACTTTTATTCAAAGCAATATTTTGTGGGAAATTATACATACTACTATTTTAGGATTGAAAGTCAAAATTATGAAAGATATAACCTTGTCATCAATGGGAATAACTTACGTTGGAATAATAAACACACATATACAATTGCCAAATCTGATAGTCTGAATATTCATTTGACTAGGCAGTTTTTGGATTTCAAAAGTGGTGAATTAATGACTGACGCAGTTCAAAGGGTTTTGAAAATATAACGCAAGCCTACATTTTTGCCCATCTTTTATGTATCCAACCTTTATCGGTCTTGATTGAAATTATGTACAATCCGCTTGGCAAATTTGAAATATTTATGGCCAATTGATTCGTATTTTTTACCATCAAATTTTGATTATTAACCGTACGTATTTCAATGTCGTCTATTGGAAAATTTGCTTTGATATTTAAGATATCTTCAGTCGGATTCGGATAGATGGTTATTTGATCGTCGTTGATGTTGTGAGTTCCACTAGGTTCTACCAAGGCTATCACATCCAACAATTCACTTTCGCAGCTTGTAATGTCGTAATGAATTTCCCAATTATAAAAATACATATAATATCCGGCACCAAAGCTAGACGAAAGCAATGTGATGACATTTGCCAATTCATAAGGATACTTGACATTGGTGGCAGAACGTACCAATCGTGGCGATTTATAACCCAAAGATGCTTCATTTACCGATTCATCTGTTGATATGCTGTATGAGCCGATTTCCATTTTGGCATCCATTACAATTTTATTAAACCCGACAATCAAAGATACTTTTTTGGAGAAAATGACTTCTTTTTTGTCATTCAAAATGATAATTAACCGATCTCCTTCTGTATCTGTATTGACCGTAAAAGATTGGATGATACATGGACGTTCGACTTTAAACAGGATAGCTCCCGTAGTGGTATTGGCGCCATAGAAATTGCTTGAAGGAAATATTGTCTCTCCTACATTGGCGATCTTTTTATCTATCACTTCTATGGCATTTGCCTTAAATATGGTTGTTTTATCTAATGGCTCTGTGATCAGTGTGTCTCCTACAAAGATTGGGTCTTTGATGTTGTCTTCTGTAAACCATTGCGTGGTTGGATTATTTGATATAAGTGTTGCTCTATTTCCTTGCATTATGGTATCTCCGGCAATTTGAATTTCCACCGAATGATAAGACATGTACAGACTATCAGATTTAGTATTGCCGCAATAATCTGTTGCAATTAATGAAATCCATCCTGATTCATCACTAGTATAGTCTGATGTAGTACGTCCATCGTTCCACAAGTATGTTGCTGCTGTGGATGCTTGGATTGTCACGATGTCTCCTGTACAAGATTTTATTTCTTCTCCATACGGTAAGAGATCTACATCGGCTGAGAAACATCCTGAGATAAGAGAAATGGGTTTTGAAATGGTGGTACAGCCTGCATGGTCAGTCATCGATACATGATAGCAACCATCTGGTAATGAGATACTTGCTGATGTATTTCCTGTACTCCATTGGTAAAATGGCCATCCAGATGGTGCTGATATTGTCAAATTGCTGTCTTTTACGATAAGCTGATCTTGGAAAAGCTCAACTTGTGCAGTCATACATTTTCCTTCTTGGATATAGTAAGATTTACCAGCTATAAGTTGATTATATTTTTCTATTTTGCCTGATGGCCAATGGATTACAATACTGTCGGCTTCTGTAGCTTCTCCAATACCGAAAATTTGTTGTAAAGAATTGAAAATACCATAACTTTCGCCACCTTTGACATAACGAATCTGCTTGCCCCAACTACCATACAATGTCAGATGTGTGCCTATCGCAGACTTGTTGGATGTATTTCCTTGGAGATTAAACTTGATGTACTGATTCTTTCCACCATCATTAAGCCACAGCTGATCGTCCAATTCGCCTACTTCATTGATAGGTAGAGCCATGTGGGCATGAATATCTGGATAGCCGTCATCATTAAAATCACCACAAGTAATAGACCTAGGTTGTGCTGGACCGATGATGTATTTATACAGTTCAAAGTTCATATTCTTTTTGTTGAGAAGCAATGCACTGCCTTCCACGCCGGCCAACATGATATCTAACCATCCATCATTATCAAAGTCTCTGACTATAGCTTGAAAGCTAAAAGATGCGTGATTTTCAGGCAATGGCCGATTTACAAAATGTGTAGAGCCTACATTCTCCATCAACTGATGTGGCGAGTAATGGTTGACTATAAGCGCATCTTGATCGCCGTCATTATCTAGATCACCAAAGGCAGTTACCCACGATTGTGCACCACTATTCATGCCAAATGCAGGTGCCATATCTTCAAATTTATTGTTCCCTTGATTGATATACAATCGGTTTACCCTACGCGGATCACTTGGATTATCTACGCCGGCACGGCATTTTGCTATACTCAAATCAGGCAGAAAGTCACCATTGACATCGATCCATTCACTGTTATAATTGCCAGAGCCATCTGATGGGTCATTTTTCATAAAATCTATCAATTCAGCCCTTTGGAGATTGCCTGCACCATCATTCATATAGATTAGATTTGGGCCTGCGTCGTTGCACACAAAGTAGTCGAGCCAGCCATCTTGGTTGATATCTGCAGTATTGGATCCTTGGGCATACACGCCAGTATAAAGTGATTTTTTTGTGAGTTTTTGTCTATCGAGCGTGACCATGCTAGCCAGATTGTATTCGCCAGCCGTAATGACTTCCAGCTTACCATCGTTATTGATATCTCCTGCAGTAAGCGTCCATTCTGTAGTTGGTACTGTTTTAATCGAATCGAGCAAGGCTAGTTTAAAATATTTTCCATGACTTTTTACCGTTTTTAGCATGGTACCTTTGTCGAGAATAACGAGGTCGTCTACCAGATCACCATCGATATCCATCACGCCACCTGGTTGGACACTTCGGGTAGCTATGTTTTTTTTGAATGTGGAAGTTTTATTTGTAAATACTGGCTGACCTGAAAGTAGGTTACTCCAACAATATAGAAAGGCAATAAAAATACAGTTATGTTTTAATCTCATGTGTAAACAATTGATTTTAAACTGTAAAGATATAAAGAAAATATGAATTATCTAAATTTGAATATGAAAATTTAGAAATTATGACGGTATCATTTTTTCAAATACAAATGTTAGAATGCAAATTATTTGAAAAATGTTGATCAAAAACAAAAAAGCCGAAAACTCCTTGGAATCTTCGGCTCAATGTTATGATATGATGCTGGGAATTTAGAAATTATAGGCGTATCCTGCTGAAAGATTAAAGCCTTGGTTTTTTGTTTTCATCTCAATGATTGGATTGCTCAACATATTGGTAAAGCCGTGTGTATATCTGACGTCAGCAAAGATTTTGCCTGCTCCAGCCTTTAGTTCTCCGCCTGCACCAATAGTACCTGACAGTTCCCATCGTTGGTAAATATCGTCATTCAAATTAAGGTTTACAGCTGGTAAATTGATATTGACGAGGAGATTGGCTACAGGTCGAATGTGTGCATTTGCGGCATAAGCTACATTGGGTCCACCAATAAAATATACCTTAGCTAGTTCATTACCGATGCTATATTTGAAAAGCAATGGCATTTCGATATAGTTAAATCTTGTTTTTGCTTTCGCACCTATTGGAATATCGATACCCAATAATTCGAAGTCATAAATATCGGCTTGTGTGACAAATCCTTTTTGGATATAATTGAGTTCAGGTCTGAAAGAAAAACCATTTTTCAAAGGCAATTCTGCGATCAAACCTGCCGTAAATCCTGGATATACGGTTTGGTCAGGAAGTAGGCTGGTGACGATGCCATCCATGTTTGTATCTGCAAAATTAACACCTGTTTTTACACCTACAGAAATCTGTGCATTTAAGCTCAAAATACATACGGTGAATATTGCGGCAAGTTGGAATTTTCTTAAGGTTTTCATGACTGATTTTTTAAATTTTAAAAAGAAAATGGATTTTATCAATCCTTACAAATCAAAGACGTTAGCATGAAAATCATTACCGTTAAGAATTCGCTAAAAATTTCTTTTTGTTGGTTAATATGACGTTAAAAACGAGGTGTGATTGTTAGAGTGATGTCTTATTTTCCTTTTAATCTAACACTAATAAAGTCAGGAAATGTCTCTTTTGCTATCGCTAGTTTTTCGATATTTTCTTTTTTTATTTTTTCATCATTAGTGAAATGGGTATAGTTACGGTATAGTAAATAAAATAAAAGTCTATTATAGATGTCCAACTCGTTGTCAGAAATGATTGATATCATAACTTGTTCAATTTCATTTCTATTTTTGGATTCTGATAATGCTCGTCCTAATCGTCCAATACTACCAAAATAGTGGTTTTTCGCAGGATTTTCAATTCGAAAAGAAATGCCAAACATAAGATCAGGAACATTAATATTTTGCTCCTCAAGCTCTTTAATGTATGTGTTTCTTTGTTCCCAAGCGTAACTTCCGTCTGACACTCTTTGAAAGCGGTCATTCATAATGTCTAAATGTGATTTTAGAAAAACTTCCCAATTATATGTATCAGCAGAAAGTAAAGCCATATATACTGCTTGCTCTCTAGGTCTAGTGTCCATACTGCATCGACCAATTACGCTTGTGCTTCTCATTTCTTCAAGTAGTTTTACTTTCTCTTTTATTGATAGCAAAATCCAATTTTCAGGAAGGTCAACCCAACCTTCTTTTGAGTCGTCTTTAAATTTTGATGTTGTAGTATCAATTAAGCAATCAGAATACCCAATCATATGAGCATACTTTTGTGGAATAGGACCAGAACTAAAATTTGTTGGAAAATAAAAAGCTGTTAAAGTTTCGTCGGAATATTTGGTTTTTGGGTGGTATTCATAAAGCCATTTGTTTGTGAAATCCTTTTGGTAAAGTGTAACATCTTTAGAATAAATAGTGAACCCATCATTACTTGTCAAATCAAAATGTTGGAATTCAACAACGTCTTGATTTTCGTAGTCTTTGTATTTGTCCTTTATTATTAGAACGTTTTGGTCAATGATAGATTTTGGATAATTTTTGATAAAGTTTTCAAAGGAAATTTGATTTTCCATATCCTTTTTAGCTTGTTTAATGTCGCTTGCGTCAACTTTTACAATATTTCCAAAAGTCTGACTTTTTGAAAAAAATACCGTGTTAAAATTACAAATCTTGAATTTTAAATTCAGTGAGTCCACAATGTAGCCCAAATTCTTCATCGTTTGTTCACTATAAATTAAACCATTAGAATAAACTTTAAATTCTTCATCTTGGCAGTAAGCAGAAATTGCGCAAAGCATTCCAATTGTTGAAATTTTGAAAGTCCTCATTGTCGATGTCATTTTAAACGTGTAAATCACTTATTCCTATAACTTTCTCTTTCTAATTTTATGCTATAGAACTTACCATCTTCTACCTAAACGTCAATCGTACAATTTTCAGTATCAAAATTATAGAAATAATGGCTACCACTGGATGGAAATATTGTGGCAAAATGCGCAAAAAGGGTAGGGCATTCATCATCGAAATGGTTAGCAAAGCCAAAATCAAGTAAGAGACAATTTTCCGATATATGTTTTCTTTATTCATGATCCACCAAATAATGAGCAATGGACTTGCCCAGAGTACATTCCAGTTGTTTTTGGTAGGTATGTGATCGGTGCCAAACCACATAAATATCATAAGTAGGCTACAAATCGCCATCAAACCCAACCACAAATGGTCATATTTTACAAGCAAACTTGCTTTCGGCTGCCAAATGTTAAAAAAGAAAATGATCTCAAGCAATAATAGCAAACCAAATAGAAAATAAGGTGTCAGCAGAAAATTTATTGA
>CALFYH010000409.1 GCA_937952155.1 uncultured Saprospiraceae bacterium | reverse complement strand
GATCTAATAACAAAAGAGAAATTCAGGTTGCAAAACTTAATTTGGAATCGGGAAAGTTGGCCAAAGAAGAGACTGAACTTAACGTGAAGGCAAATATTCATACTGTACATAATACTTTCGTGAATGCAAATAAGATGGTCGGTCAAGAAGACAAAAATATCTTGGCAGCAAAGCAAAACCTCGAAATCACATCAGAAAAAATGCGTGTAGGAAGTATAAATTCGCTTGAATTGCGACAAGCTCAACTCAACCTGATCGAAGCACAATTTCGAAAATTGACAGCCATATACGAAGGGAAACTGGCTAATCTTGAACTTATTAGATTATCTGGTGGTTTGTTCTCAAACTGATGAAATTTAGGAAATGTACCAGGTAAGTGAGATTGTTATATATCCAGTAAAAGGATTAGCGGGTATCCAACTACAAAGTTCACGTGTTTTTGAACATGGACTGGAGTATGATCGCAACTGGATGCTTATTGATAGCGAAAATCATTTTATCTCACAAAGACAAAATCCGCTTCTTGCGCTCTTTTTGACGCAGATAGACGAGGAAAATCTGATTATCACATATAATAACTCAAAACTAGTAGTGCCTTTATCTGCAGCATCAGATGAAAAATTGACAATTACTGTGTGGGATGATAAAGCTTCGGTCACGTCTGTATCTGATGAAGCCGACCAATGGTTTTCTGAGCAATTAGGTAATAAAGTTAGATTGGTTAAATTGGCATCGACGACCGCAAGACAACATACCGCATCAACCACAAGTCAAACATTTGACGTAAGTCTAGCAGATGCATATCCTTTTCTGATCTTGGGTTGGGAAAGTTTATTTTATCTAAATCAAAAAATGGAAAAGCCCTTATCGATGAATCGCTTCAGACCAAACCTTATAATCAATACAAGCATACCTCATGAAGAAGATAATTGGCATGATTTTACCATTGGTAATGAGGTGCGTCTGCGTAATATAAAACCTTGTGGACGATGTCAAGTCATCACGATCGACCAATCAACGGCTGCAATTGACTCAACACCATTGACAATCTTGAACACATATCGAAGGCAAGGAAATAATGTGAATTTTGGCATGAATGCCATTTGCGAACAAACAGGATGGATAAACGTAGGAGATCAAATACATATTCATGCTTAAGAAAGAAATGATGGATTTTGAAAAATTTGTGCATTCTGATGTTGCCGAATATGATTTTTGTGTGCTGATACCGACTTGGAATAATTTGCCTTTTTTGCGCAATTGCCTAGACAGTCTTTCGAAGCATTCAACATTGAAAATTCAACCGATTGTCATCGCTAATGAAGGCAAAGATGGCACTGCTGATTGGCTGCAAAGCGTGCAGAATATCGATTATATCCATGCAAAAAAGAATTTGGGTATTTGTTATGCATTGAACATAGCCCGCAGTTTGGCAAAGGCTGATTATATTGTCTATGCTAATGATGATATGTATTTTTTGCCCGATTGGGATGTGAAATTGATGCAAGAAATTAAGCAGCTTGGTCACCATTATTTTATGTTGTCTGCCACTATGATCGAGCCAGAAGAAACTGGAAATCCCTGCGTTTCCATAGCCAATTACGGAAGAGATCTAGATAGTTTTGACGAAAAAAAATTAGTTTCTACTTATCATACACATCATAAAGAAGACTGGAAAGGAAGTACTTGGCCGCCGAATGTAGTACATAAAGATATTTGGGATCTTGTAGGTGGATTGAGTATTGAATACAGTCCAGGTATGTATTCTGATCCAGATTTTAGTATGAAGTTGTACCAAGTAGGTGTTCGTCATTTTAAAGGTATCGGCGATAGTATGGTCTATCATTTCGGATCCAAATCGACCAAAAGAATCCGTAAAAACAAAGGAAGAAGTACCTTTATCTTGAAATGGGGCATGACGGCCAACTATTTTATGAATAAAATTCTCAATATAGGTAAACCTTGGTTTCAGGATGTTCAGAAGCATAAATTGTCTGCTTGGGATAAAGGAATACTCAAGATCAAAAGGATGCTTGCTGCATTATCTCAATAACACTTATCCTGAATAAGGGTAAGGAAAAATCAGAGTGTTTTGAAAAATTTTCCTAGGTCCGTACTGATACTGATGTGATTTGTGGCACCTGCGACATGGTGATAAGCTATGCCATAATCCAATTTGAAAGCATTGATCTTGATACCAAGGCCAAGACTATATCCTGCCAGACTTCTGAAGGTATTCAAGGACAATTCCTTCCTTCTCAGATGATTGTATCCAACACGTAAACGCAAGTTTTCATTTCTGCCGAGCAAGAATTCGCCATTGATGATGACATGCCGAAAGATGTTGTCCACGGCATTTGCAAATTTGTTTTCTTCTATCTTTTCTCCAAAGATATCCGTTTGTTGATTCAAAGAAGGATCATCGTATCGATAATTGCCTTTATTGAGATGGTGGGCAATAATCGAGATTCTAAATGGCAGATATTTGAGTCTTTTTGACAATCCTATTTGCACATCCAAAGGTGTACCATAACGAACGCCGTTATATGTAGTGAGTTCAGTGCCAATGTTTTTGATAACAAAAGACAAAATGAAACCCGAAGAATCTTTTACATAATTTGCACCCAAATCCGTGAGCAAACCTGTAGATGAATAAGACTCTAAATTGCTAAATACACCTTTAATATTTGCCCCAACGGTGATCCTTTCAGCAACTTTTTTAGAAGCACCTAGGATAAAAGCTGTTTCTTTGGCACTAAATGATTCACCGACATTACCCAGTAAATCGGCATAGTTAAAATCTCCATAATTGATATATTGAACGGCAAAATGTGTATTTAGTTTCCACTTTTCCATTTTTCTACCATAAGCGACATAGCCATTTTGTACATCTGCAAAATGAAAATTGTGCGAGAAGGAGATCCTATTATGCATTTTTTCATTTAGTGAAGCTGGATTACTCAAGGCAAGCGTTATATCTTCATCTTGGACCGAAGGCAATGCACCACCTAAGGCTGTAATTCTTGCAGATGAAGGCAAGTTGAGAAATTCGTACGCATCTTGACCACCAATCTGGGCCACCAATAAAGAAGCAAAACTACAAAAAAAACATGCGGTAAGCCATTGTTTCATAGCGTAAATATTAGAATTTTAGAGTTGGAACTGATCTCAAAGTGTCATAATTTACTTCAGGCATACCTGGACGCCAGAAAGTACGGCATACCGCCATTGAGTCGCATTTCATTCGCTTGATTATTACTCCGAGTGAATCCCATTCCTCCAAAAGACCAAATTCATTGTCGCCATTTAGATATGTTCCTTTCCAGTGTATATGACCATTTTCATAATATTCAGTAAAAGGTCCATTTTCATTATTATCTGACATGATGAACTCTTCTTTAATTTTTCCAGAATCATAAAACACTTTTACGGGTCCGGTGAGTACATTTTGTGTATAGTTTTTTTCGACCTTTACCTGACCATTATCATAGTATGCTTTATATGCACCATTCAGAAGTCCACCATCTGTGTAGTTTTCTTCTATTTCTGGTTTTCCATTCTGAAAAAATAATGTTCTTTTTCCTGAATATTGACCATTCTTAAAAAATGCTTCTTCTTTGATTTTTCCATCTTCATAATATTCTTGAAATTTTCCTTCTTTTTCCCCATTTTTGTTCAACGTGTACACCTCTTTGATTTTACCATTTGGAAACTTTGTTTCAACTTGTTTTAATCCGCAGCCGATAAAGGTAAAAACTAGGGTAATAAAAAGTATATACTTCATCATTGTTGTTTTGTTTTATAATGATATAACGAAGGTAAGATTATTTTTGGTATATAATCAATGGCACAAATCTACTTGTTGGATGATTATTATTGATGTTGAAATTGGATGGTTTTTTCAATATTTTGTTTCAAAAAAAAACGGGCTGGTAAATAATCATTACCAACCCGCTGTATAATTTATACAAATCTAATCAATTAAAAGAAGGTAAATCGGTTGTCTTCTACCTTATTTGCTTTTTTGAGTGATTCCATAAGTTTGTAATTTACCTGCATTCTTGCACCTTGGGTCAATTGCATTTTTTGGCCAAAGGCACCACTTTCTGTGCTAGCAGGTGTTTTACTTACTAATTTTGCTACATAGACACCAGAATTTCCGATTACTGGAGCAACATCAGCACCTGCGTTTGCAGCAAATATTTTTCCAATTACCATTGGCTCTTGACCACCATCAGGGATCATTGCAGAACCAAAAGTTATATTCTGTGCATTTCCTTTTGTCAAGCCAAAATTTGTTGCTATTTGGTCTAAGTCAGTACCACTGATTTGAGACTTGATTTTTTCGCCTTTCTTTTTGTTTTTGACTAATGCCTCGATTTTAGATCTTACGGATTCTACAGTTGCAGGGCCTGCTTTGTCTATTGATTTTAATGCTGCTATCACTTGTTTGCTTGTATAATATAAATTTTCGTCAGCATAAGTATAAAGTGTTGGAGACACATCACCTACATTTGTATCATCTTCATAAGCCCATTTGATGATGTCTCTTGAAATCTGACCTGAGCCTAAAGTACCGAAGACATAATCATTCTTTTTAAGTCCACCAGCCACTTCAACTTTCAAGTCACCAGTTGCAATTTTATTGAGATCTTCGATTTTTTTAGTTGTTTCTAGAAGTGCAAGCACTTTGTCTTCCACTGCATTTTGAGTACCTTCTGAAGGAATTATCGGCTCACCAATATAAGCTACTTTATACTTCATTTCATTTGTTTTGAAGATAAGTTTCTCAACTTTGATAAGATGTACGCCGAATTGTGTAGTAACAACATACATGCTTCCTGGTTGGCCACCGAATACTGCATCATTAAATTGTGGTACCATAGCACCAGGTGCAAATGAACCAAGGTCTCCACCTTTTGTAGCTGATCCTGGATCCTGACTATTTGCTTTTGCAGCATCAGCAAATGATATAGAACCACTGCTAATTGCTGTTTTAAGACTATCTATGAATTTTTGAGCTGCTGCCATTTGTACAGGATCACCATTCGCTACACTTCTTAGGATATGTGATGCTTTGGCAGAGTCAGCTTCTACTTTTTTGCCTACAAGTTTTGCTACAGTATATACATTCTCATTGATAAATGGTCCGAAAACATCACCTACTGACAATGTTGTAACGGTATCCTTCATCTTGCCCAAAAGGTCTGCTTTTTTAGCATAGGTATTATTTAGATATCCATTATTATTAGCTGCAAAAAGCGAATCGTTTGGTGCAGTCCTAAAATCAGCTGCCGCTTTCACCATTTTATCTCTTAATGAAGTTGAATCTTCAGATGTTGGTTTTACATCAAAAACTACATAAGCAACATTGCGTACTTCTTCAGTATTCATATATTTGGACTCGTGATCTTTAATATATGCTTCAAAATCTGCATCTGTCAATTTAATCTCTTCATCGGCCACTTTATCGAATGGTATTTTTACATAATCGAAAGTTGCAGCTTCATTATTTAACTTATTCATGGCTTCTGCATACCAAGTAGGTGTGTAGATTGCTTTTGCAACCATATTGTTAAGTTTTGTTTGCTTTTGAGTTTTTATAACTTGCTTACGAAGTTCGTTGAAACGATTGGCAAACTCAGGATTGGTAACAGTACCTTCATCGATTGCCTTTTTGATTTCATTGAGTTGCTCTCTATTTACTTGACCAGTTTGTGGGTCACGATAGAAAGACTGTATAAGTGGACTCAAATTTGTTCCGAATTCAAGTTCGTTTAGCTCGTCTGCTCCAACTCCAATACCTGTAGCATCAGAAATTTTGTTAATAATGGCATTTTCTACAAAATAACTCCAAAGTGAGTTTCTTCTACCATATACATCACCAGATCCACTATAAAGTGCTTCTTCAGCACGCTGGAAGTCCATATAGTCAATCTTTTCACCAGCTACTTTTCCGATGGTTGTTTTTGATCCCATACCGCTGCCATTATTACCATTGGTCATATCCATGATAATAAATCCCGCCAATGCCAATGCAAGCAAGACAACGACAAGCCACATGTGTTTTCTGATCTTTCCTATTAAAGCCATAGTATCTTATTAAATTTAATATATCTAATTTTGCAAATAAAATAATAACTTTCCACCAATCATTTTGCGAAAAGCGGCACAAAGGTAAATTATTTACAGGTATTTCCAAATAAGACATCCTATTTTCAGTATAAATTAGTGCTTTTTAGTACATTAACACTTAATTGTATCTTTTATTAGCAAAATCGATGCATCAAGAAATCTTATTTATAATTATTATCACAAGAAAACCAAAGTAAATTAGTCCAGCTTAAATTTTATGGGTATGGTATATTTGACATTGACAGCTTGATTGTTTTGTCTTCCAGGTATCCAATCAGAGAGGCCATTCAGTGCGTTTAATGCTGCTTGCCCACATCCGCCGCCTATGTCTCGGGATACAGTAATATCTTTCATATTTCCATAAATATCTATTATAAATGACACAATGACTGTACCTTCTATAGTAAGCTCTCTGGCGGCTTTAGGATATTTAAGATTATTTTGGATATAATCAAGCATATACCTATTCGTACATGACTTCCTTTCGTCGGCTGTAATACTTTGGTCACATACTTTTAGATAGGGCATTGACTCAGCTACAATACACACCTTATTATCTGGTGGTTTGGGCGCTTGTGTAATCACTGATGCCGCTTTGTATTCTTTTGTTACAGGCAAGTTTTCTAGACCAGAATTAGTAGAAACTGTCGTTGTCGGTATATCAGGCACCGAGGCTACTGGAACAGAATTTTGAACCAGTACGATTTTTGCTGCTAGGGGATTAGGTTTTGTGGTGTATTGTTTTTGCACTTCTGAAATTTCATTATGAGAGCGCATCTCCTGAAATTGCAATGGTGCATCTATAATAGTATATTCATTAAAGCCTATATTAGAAATTTGAAATTCACTATTAATAATGACATTGGCTGCTATAAGTGATATAATAAGTCCTAGTTGAAAATATATGGATCGGTTTTTATCCCATGCCGGATGCGTATATGATGACATAATATGAATGTTTAAGCGTTAACAAAATTCAAATCAAAATATCAAATCGCGCGACAATAACAAGTGCCCTTTAATAGCTATGCATAAAGCTAAAGTACTTGTTATATAAAGGTAAGATGAAGTATTGCTGTGTTTTGGTGTATAATTCTTTGGTAAAATTAATAGGTTTCATTTGGCACACTTTTTGTCTTATATCGTTTGAAGATAGTCTAATTACTACACGTTTCAGTGACTTTGATAAAGGTGATATAACCCATCGAATTTTTTATCCTTCAGTTATAAAATAACGAAAATAAATATATTAATTTATATCTTGCTATTTCCATTAGGATTACAAAATAAAAAAAGTTATAATATTAATTTATATTGATATTACATAAAAAAATATACCAAAATTACCCCATATTTTATTCACTTGCAAGGTCAATGACATTATACCTTTGCGTCATTCCCCACTCATTAGAGTAAATCTTATTTAAATCTGACCTAAGCCCGAAAGACGCGGGCATGTATTCATTTTTTAACCAAAACTTTTTACCCATGGTAAAGCAAGATTTACTTACCCAAAGTAAGGGGATTCCGGTATTTCGTAATTCACTGTTGAGTCTCCTGTTTATTTTTCTTTTAACTTCTAATGGCTTTGGTCAGTCACAAATCGTCTGTAACGACAACGTTCAGGTGTCTTTGGATGGCGACTGTCAAGCCGTAATCAGACCTGATATGATATTAGAAGGGCCTATTTTACAATATGCGCCACCTTTTCGTATCCGTATCAGCGGTGCAGGTATTATTAACAATAACACCAATGCACCAATTGTAACCAATCCTGGTAACTATACTGTTACCGTCACAAATTCAACTGGCAATTCATGCTGGGGCAACATGAAAGTCGAGGACAAATTGGGTCCTGTCGTAGATTGTGAATGTCCTGAAGGAAATGATGATCCTGATTGTGAATTGTTGTGCACTGATGAAGCCGGATTTTTTGCCGGAACGTACACTGACTATCCTAAACCGATAGCAGAAGATGCTTGTACTACAGTAACTACTCAGTTTTCTGATGAAATTATTGTTCATGGTGTTAATGGCTGTGGAGGTAAAACCATCTTGAGAACATGGATTTTTACTGATGCTTATGGCAATAAGAATGAAACTTGTGTTTCAGAATACCGTATTTTGCCAGCTGATCTTGCTGATGTGGAATTGGCAGCTCCATACAATGCGCCTCAACTTACTTGTGCTGCAGATGTATCAATGACTGGAGTTTACAATTTTTACAAAGCAAAATTGTATGCTGAATACTTACCAAGTTACTTGGCTTTAGTACCTGGTACTTATTCTACAGTTAAAAAAGCAGAAGCAGCGGCCGAAGCAGCCGCTAGTGCTGAAGCTTACAGATATGCTTATCCGACGATCAATGGCAAGCCAATTAATGGTAATGTTTGCAACTTACTGGCAGCTAAGTCTGATACTGAAATACCTGTATGTAATGCTGCATGCTCTAATAGTAAAAAAGTAATCAGATTGTGGACTGTTCTAGACTGGTGTAGTAGTGGAACAAGAACATTTACACAAATTATCAAAGCAACAGATGAAGAAGATCCAACTGTAACTGCACCAGATGTAACAGTTAGTGTAGATCCTTGGAGCTGCACAGCCAACTTCCTAATGCCACTTCCTACCGTATTACATGACAACTGTGATGCAAATCCTAAGTATCGTGTAGAAGTACCATTTGGTGTAAGTGTGAAGTGGGATGCACCGAGCAACCGATTTTTGGTAACAGGCGCACCTAAAGGCCAACATACATTTACTTATATTGCAACTGACTGTTGTGGTCATGAAGGTAGATATGATGTAGTTGTAACTGTAATTGATAAAACAGCTCCTGTAGCAATTGCTAAACAACATATTGTAATCTCATTGACTACTGGTGGTGAAAATGATGGTATTGCTAAGATATTTGCAAATTCTGTGGATAACGGTTCTTATGATAGTTGTACTCCAGTACATATCGAATTGAGAAGAGAAGATAATCCAAACAGAGATAATGACGGTTGTGGTTACACTGGTAACAAAACATATAATGCTGATGGTCATCCAAATGATGGATCTACAAATCCAAGTGCTGCTGATTATGATCCAGATAATGGGGAATATGTGAAGTTCTGTTGTGATGATATCACAAATACAGAAGGCGCAGTTCCTTACGGTATCGTAAAAGTATGGATGAGAGTTTGGGATGATGGCGATATGGATGGTGTTTTCGGTACAGCAGGTGATAATTACAATGAGACTTGGGTTGATGTAAGAGTAGAAGACAAATTGACTCCACAGATTGTATGTCCACCTAATGTAACAATAGACTGTGATGATGACAGAAATGATCTTACAGTTACTGGTTCTGCAAGAGCATTCTCAAACTGTCTTGATCTCGAAACTGAATATACAGACAGAAACTTCCTTAACAATTGTAATGTTGGTTATGTGGAACGTACTTGGAGAATTAAAAGCAAACCAAGTATTATATGTACTCAATATATTCACTTAAGAAATGTAGAAGGCGAATTTACAGAAAGCGACATCACATGGCCAGCAGATGTGACCACAGATTGTGCGAACGATGCAGCATTGCAAAAACCAACTTGGACTGCAGGTCCTTGTGATATCATTGGACTAAGCCTGAAGAGTGATACCTTCTACTTCGAAGGAAATGCATGTATGAAAATCTTGAACAAATGGACGATCATCAACTGGTGTTCATATGACCCGAATGCAACTGATCCTACCGGA
This sequence comes from uncultured Saprospiraceae bacterium, assembly GCA_937952155.1. Classification (GTDB taxonomy): domain Bacteria; phylum Bacteroidota; class Bacteroidia; order Chitinophagales; family Saprospiraceae; genus OLB9. The sequence continues at coordinate 9,760 of CALFYH010000409.1, read as the reverse complement.
TATTTCAGTCATGTACAGGTTGTAAAAATCATTGATGAGCAAAAACCTACTTTGGCAAGTTGTGCAGATAGAATGTTTGAAATCGATGATCACGGTGATGCTGATAGTGATGGCAACAGATGTGAAACCAAAAACCTTATGCTTACCATGTCTGCTACCGATCAGGGTCAGTGTGCTTCTGACTGGTTGAAGTGGATTGTATTTGTAGACTTATGGGCTGATGGTGTCAATGATTACGAATACTCTACATTCCTACCATCTACAGATGTCAACTTTAATGACAGCAACGGAAATGGTATCAAAGACAGATATGTAGCAGCTACAGGTCAAGGTGGAGAAGTGAAAGTGACAATACCTGAAGATATCCAAGGTAGTATGTCAAATCACAAAGTAACTTGGAAAGTAGTAGATGGTTGTGGTAATGTAACAGCTTGTACACAAAACTTTATGGTAGTGGACAAGAAAAAACCAACACCTTACTGTTTGAATATTAGTTCAGCATTGATGCAAAATGGTAAAGTAGAATTGTGGGCAGTAGATTTCAATATCGGTTCATTTGACAATTGTACTACTAAAGGTAATTTGTTGTACACATTTAATGAAGCAAGTCCTGTGCCTTCTAAAATCAATACACAGCACTACTTCAAAGCCAATGGTCAAAATGCAACTGAAGCAGAGTACAATGCAGGAAATGCACAGAAATGGTTACCAGGTACTAAGAGTTCAGGTATGATTTTCGATTGTGATGACTTACCTTCAGTAGATGTAAAAATGACTGTTTGGGACGAAAAAGGTAATTATGACTTCTGTGTAGTTACATTAGAATTGGCTGATAATCAAGGTGCATGTGGTACGCAAGCTACTACAACTGTATCAGGAAAGTTGATCACAAGTGGCGGAGAAACAGTATCAAATGCTGAAATCGCATTAGACAACGGTATCAAAGAAATGTTACAATCTACAGTTTCAACAACTGCAGGAGAGTTCAACTTTGCTTACGCTAAAATGTACTATAACTATACTGTTACTGGTAAGAAGACAGATGATTACTTGAATGGCGTAAGTACATTAGACCTTGTATTGATCCAAAGACACTTGCTTGACTTAAGCAGACTTACAAGTCCATTTAATATCATTGCTGCAGATATTAATGATGATAACAAAGTGACCGCTTCTGACCTTGTAGAATTGCGTAAATTGATTTTGGGAATCTATACAGTTTTACCAAATAATGATAGCTGGAGATTCTTAAATAGCAATACACCATTTGCAGATGCTAGTAATCCATTCCCTTTCAATGAGAAAGTAGAAATATCCAACTTGTCTCATGCCATGACAAATCAGAACTTTACATCAGTAAAAGTTGGTGATGTCAATGGATCAGCGACTGGAAATCTTGATAATAAGTCCACAGACTCAAGAAGTGCTGTAGTCCTAAATGCAAATAATGGACCACTTACTGCTAAAGAAATTCAAGCCATTACATTTGATGCAGATATTAATGAAGTATATGGTATGCAGTTTACACTTACTGTCAACAATGCCGATCTTGCTGATATTTATGTAGGAAATACTAAACTTGATGATGCCAATATCGCTAAAATATCTGAGAACACTTATACTGTAAGCTGGAATGACATCAATGCAGTAAGTGGCAAGGAATTGCTGACTATCCATGTAGTTCCGAATGCTAATACAAACGTTTCTGATGTAATTTCGATTTCATCAAATGTAACAAGTGCAGAAGTTTATTCAGGAGAGACACTCAGTACTGGTAAATTGTCCCTAAGATTTGCCGGAACAGAAAACAACGCATTTGCACTTTATCAGAACGAACCTAATCCGTTCACTGACAAAACAACCATCTCATTCTATTTGCCAGAAGCAGGAGACGCTACCCTAAAAGTGTTTGATGTAAATGGTAAAATGATATATACAAATAAAGGATCTTTCGGTAAAGGTATTAATTCATTCAACCTGTCTAAAAATGATTTTGCATCGAGAGGTGTAATGATCTACCAGGTAGAAAATGGTGCAAATACTGCTACTAAAAAGATGATCGGCCTCGAGTAACAACAATTTGCTTAAATTAATTCCTTAAGGGATGCATTGAAAGGTGCATCCCTTTTTGTGTTTTAGGATAAAATTATGGACTACACAGAAAGTAAATTTAGAAAATTTCTAATACCTTTGATAGTAAAAAGTTTTATATGGAATGGTCAATTGGTAGTTTTGATTGGGCTCTATTATCCACAATCTTTTTTGGCGCCATGAGTGGATATATCGCCAGTAGGATTTTAGGAGGAGAAGGTTTTGGTTTTTTTGGAAATATTGTTGTGGGTGTAATAGGTGGCTATTTGGGAAGCTGGGTTGTAAAGATTGCCAAAATATCTTTGATGGATGGCTTTTTTGGCAATCTTATAAGCTCGGTGGGTGGTGCACTTTTGCTTATCTTTTTTTTAGAATTGATCAAATACATTCAAAGGAGCAATCTATCAAAAAGAAAAACAAGAGCAAAGTGATAAGTCTGAAAATAAATACCAATACCCTTAGTTAATAAATCTGGAACAAAATATTTTTATCATGACTTCCCTTTATCACCTACCAATTTTTCCTTGGCTGGTGCACTGGCATGGAATTCATCTCGAACTTTTTCGACATATGTCTCTAAAAGTTGTTTGACTTTATTCCTATCCTTTGATTGCATGATGAGGCCGATGTGATATTTTTTATTCATCCGCCATACTACTTCCTTATCGTTGAAAACGGATGTATCAGGATACTCGTATCTACATAATGAAACGATGATACCTGCATGTCCATCTTTAGTTTTAGGTAATGTATATTTTTTACCATGGCAAGCAGCACACTCTATTCTTGCCCATTCAGCCCATAGATTTATTCCCGAAGCAAATTCTACCATTTCTGCCAAATGCGCACCACCAACTCTTGAAGCCGTCTCTAAAAAATAATATTTTCCATCTTCATTACATTTGATGAATTCAGTATGAGAAGCGCTATATTGCATACCAAATGCACGCATGACGTCTTCATTGAGTTTGCGAAGTGCAACATCGTCTTCACACCCTGATTCTAGCGTGATAGATCTAAATATGCCGCCTCCATGCGCTACTTCAAAAGGTGTATCAAGGTATTGACTGACTCGTGAGAACACAACTTTCCCTTCTGTTGTTAATGAATCAACGTGAAAAACTGCGCCAGGTGCAAATTTTTCTAATAAGTACTCATGTCTTTCACCACCTAAATATGCTAAGTGTTCCCAAAGCTGATTTTCATTATGAATTTTCTTAATTCCTGCGGCTGAAGCTTGCATTCTAGGTTTGACAAGCCAAGGAGCAGGAACATTTTGAGTAAATTTGTGTATGTCTGCATTATGAAAAAGCGCAGTAAATGCAGGCACGGGCACTCCTTCCGTTTGGGCTTTTATACGCATGGCAAGTTTGTCTCTAAAATATCTTGCAGTAGTCTCTCCCATACCTGGAATCCTAAAATATTCACGCAAATAGGCTACATGCTCTACATCAAAATCATCCAATGCTGCAAAAACATCAAACTTGGTATTTCGCATTTTATGCGCCAATCCTCCTATTAGGTGATCGTGATTCCATAAACCATGTTCATCTTCAACCATATAAAAAGTTTCGTCAATACTCTCCCAAGGCCACTCTGAATGTTCTAATTGTTTGCTTGTGAGCAAGAAAACATTATTTCCCTCTGCCTTGGCGCTGCGCATGAAATCTCCACCTTTAAAAAATCTAGAGATACATAATATATTTAATGGTTGGTTTGGCATAAATTTAATTTTTGCCAAATATAAGCAGTAGTTCTAAGTTTCAATATTTTAAGTAAAATTTATTTCAACATTCTCAAAAATAGCAAAGCATCTTTCAAAAAAATAAGTTTTATTGAATAAGCTGCAAAGAAAAAATTGAAGTGGATAAAAATAAAAAAGCAGTAATTCAACTCTGATTTACTGCCTTTTATTTTAATCTGAAACTACTATTAATTTACAGCGTCAGTCAAAGACTTACCAGCCTTAAATTTAACAGATGTTTTAGCTTCGATTTTAATTGTTTTACCTGTAGAAGGGTTTCTTCCTTCTCTTGCAGGTTTGTGTGCTGTAGAGAAAGTACCGAAACCTACGAAAGCTGCTTTGTCACCACTTTTAAGGCTTGATTCGATTCCACTGAAAACTGCATCGATTGCACTACCTGCTTGAGCTTTGGTAATTCCAGCTGCTTCTGCTACTACATTAACTAAATCTCCTTTGTTCATTTTGATAATTTTATATTGATTTAAAAAATCTAATTCGGCCGCAAAAGTAGAGTTAATTCATATATATACAAATATTAATTCATAAAATTTAAAGCATTTTTTAGCGAAAAGCATCATTTATTGCTATTTTAGAAGGATTAACATTTCGTTTACATATATTTTTTTATTTATTTGAGTGTTTCTTTTGACTCTTACTACGAAAAGTCTTATTTTTGAAATTTTATAATCAAATTTATAATTTAGGTTCATAGTATGTATCGTCAGCGAGTAATCTTTCTATATTCTTGTTTATTTTTTCTACTAATTTCTTCGTTACCTTCATGTAAAGTTAAAGAAGGTTGCGGTCTTGAAGAAAAATATAATAATCCTGATATGGAAACTACCAAAAGAGGCAAATCAAGTTTGTTTTCTAAATCTCAAATGAAGAAAATGAAAAAGAATTAACTGATATCAAATAGCATCATTTTTACAAGCAAAAACGTAGCCTGGAGGTATATTTAAAGGGACATATGATGTGTGGACATTTCCGAAAATGCTTTTATACATTTTACTAATGCTTTTTATATAATGCATCTGTATAAAGTAGCCACCAGATTTCAAAGTAGATTTACATAGTTGTAGAATTTCTTGTGTCAAATCATCAGGTATAACCAAAAACGGCAAAGCTGAAATTATAATATCCACCTTTTCAATACCATGTTTTTGTAAATGAATTGACATGTTTTGGGCTCCATCGTTGATGAGAACCATTCGGCTATCCTGAATGTCTGATATCACTTCGCAAAGTTCTGGATTTATTTCAAAAACAAATAGTTTGGCATTTTCAGCCATTTTTGATAAAATGTACTTTGTGATTACCCCATCACCCGCTCCAAGTTCTATTATAAATAGATCTGTTTCTGAATGTATATTTTGGACCATTTTTCGGCACATAGCTGGTCCGCTCCTCACTACCGTACCCATTTCTTTGAAGTTTCTTATACTTTGCCATAAAAATTTTACTTTCTTCAAAACATTATTTTTAAAATCGGACGAATTCCAAAGTGCAAATATACCCAATATTTTAAAATTAAGCTAAAACGCTTATTTTCAAAATTACAATGTGGTTTTGGAGGATAAATGTGATTTTTGTGGCATCTTTACGTCTTAAAACTTCCAAGACAGAAGATAGAATGACAAAATATTTAATAATTGTATTCCTATTGTTTGGTTGCTGGATTGATTCTACGGCCCAATCACCATACATACTGAGAGGAGATCAGACTTATCACACTTATGACAGGGCCGAAATTCTAAAATTGGCGGACACATCGTTAATTAGTAGTATCAATAATTTTAATAGGAAGGAATTGATAAGCTATTTTAAAAAAGTGTGGGAGAACGATGATCTTACCCAAAAAGATAAGTATGATTTAATGCATGTTTTTTCTGATAATTATGAATTTTTGGATGATCATGTTGTAGAAAAAATAGTAGAGTCGAAAGACGAGAATTCCTTGTTCAGATCTGGAGATGAAGAAGAAACGCAGGAGGAAGGCATTTCCAAGAATACTTTTCAGCAGACGCCTATATTGAATTATTTTTATAAAACTCCTGCCAATTTATTGCAGTTAGAAACACCTTCATTTAGTGTTTTTGTCAATCCTGTCGTGCAAGTAGCCTACCATCATCAAGTAAATAATGATAATATTGTTTTTCAAAATACTAGAGGCATCGAGGCACGAGCATATATTGATAAAAAAGTATATTTATATACCCAACTTATTGAAAATCAGCGAAGCTATTTGTCTTATGTAGATGCTCGTATTCAAAAGTATAAAACACTTCCAGGCCAAGGATCATGGAAACCTTATCATTCCACAGTATTGGATAAATTGACAGGTTATGATTTTTTTAATGCCAAGGCTTTTGTTGGTTTTAATCCAGTCAAGAGTATCAATGTAGAGTTTGGTCATGGCAATCACTTTATCGGCAATGGACTTAGATCCTTATTGCTTTCGGACTATGCACACAATTATTTATACCTAAAATTTAATACTAGAATCTGGAAATTTCAATACCAGAATATATTTGCGGAATTATCTCCGACTACATCTATTGCAATTGGAAATGGAGATAAATTGCTCCCTAAAAAATATTCAGCATCCCATTATTTATCATTCAGACCCAACAACGCTTTTGAATTGGGCGTATTTGAAACCGTAGTTTTTGCCAGAAAAGATCACTTTGAATTTCAATATTTGAATCCTGTAATATTTTACCGAGCTGTCGAGCACACCATTGGCAGTCCTGATAATGTGATTTTAGGCCTGAATATGAAGTGGAATACACTAAAACATTTTTCATTTTATGGACAATTTGTCATGGATGAGTTTAAGCTATCAGAAGTCAAAAAACAATCCGGATGGTGGGCGAATAAATTTGGCGTCCAAGCTGGTTTTAAGTATATCAATGTTTTGGGTATCGATCATTTGGATATGCAGGTAGAATACAATGCGGTCAGGCCATATACCTATGCACATAGAGACACCTTGGATATTTCATCAAATTATTCTATCGCCAATTACAGCCACTCCAATCAACCATTGGCACATCCGCTGGGCGCAAACTTTAGAGAATTAATAATTTTGGCAAGATACAAACCATTCAACAGATTATATATACAAGCAAAAGGATTACTGACTACCTATGGTGATGATCGTCTGAGCGAAAACTGGGGCGGAAACATCCTGCTTCCATTGCAAAGTATAGAAATGGAATATGGCAATTTCATCGGACAAGGGATAAAAACAAAAGTTATGGCGTTGAATATAGATCTTAGTTATGAGATTTTTCATAATTATTTTATCGATTTACAAGGCATGTGGCGCAAAACCCAAACTGACATTTCAAAAGACCAGCATTATATCGGTGGTGGATTTAGGGTTAATTTTGCCAATATTACATACGATTATTGACAAATTCAAACAAAATTCTATATAAGTATTACATTTGTCGAAGCTTATTTATATACAAATATTCTATATAATCTGAGGAATAAGTACCTTTGTGGTATATATGGCAAATTTAAATGAAATAGCAAAAAGTAGGGTATTGGTTTTGGATGGTGCGATGGGCACCATGATTCAAAGATACAAACTCCAAGAGCAAGATTATCGTGGACAAAGATTTGAAAATCACCATTCTGATCTGAAGGGTAATAATGATTTATTGTCCCTTACCAAACCTGAAATAGTAGAAGCGATCCACAGGGCTTATTTGGAAGCGGGTGCCGACATTATAGAAACCAATACATTTAACGGGACGCGCATCTCGCAATCTGATTATCATTTGGAAGACTTTGCTTATGAAATCAATTTAGAGTCTGCCAAAATAGCGAAAAAAGTAGCACATGAATTTACAGCAAAAAACCCAAACAAACCCAGATTTGTAGCTGGTGCTATAGGTCCAACCAATAAAACAGCGTCTATTTCACCTGATGTGAATAATCCTGGATTTAGAGCGATCACTTTTGATGAACTCGTTGCCAATTATTATGAACAAGCGAGTGGACTAATGGATGGTGGTGCAGACATCTTGCTTGTAGAGACTGTCTTCGATACACTCAATTGTAAAGCCGCCTTATTTGCCATCCAAAATCTAAAGGAAGAGCGCAATTCGGATATTCCAGTAATGGTTTCAGGGACGATTACTGACGCCTCAGGCCGTACTCTTAGCGGACAGACAGCTGAAGCTTTTTATATCTCTATTGCCCATGCAAATCTATTTAGTGTAGGACTCAACTGTGCACTTGGTGCTAAAGAATTGCGTCCTCACCTCGAAGATTTAAGTCAGATTGCCGATTGCCTCATCAGTGCATATCCTAATGCTGGTTTGCCCAATGAATTGGGTGGATACGATCAGAGTCCAGAAGAAATGCGGGAATATATCAGAGAGTTTGTCGCATCGGGATTGGTCAATATCATTGGTGGTTGTTGTGGTACAACGCCAGACCATATAAAGGCGATGGCTGATGCTGTAGAAAATATGTCTCCTAGGAAAAAGCCAATAAAAAAGGCAATTTCTACTTATGCAGGATTAGAACCATTGATCGTAAGAGAAGATCTAAATTTTATCAATATTGGCGAAAGAACAAATGTCACTGGATCTAGAAAATTTGCCAAACTCATAGCTGAAAACAAATATTCTGAAGCACTTTCAGTGGCATTGCAACAAGTAGAAAGCGGTGCACAGATCATAGATATTAACATGGATGAAGGTTTATTGGATTCAAAAGAAGCCATGAGAACTTTTCTCAATCTTGTCATGTCAGAACCAGATATTGCCAAAGTGCCTATCATGATCGATTCTTCAAAATTTGATGTAATAGAAAATGGACTTAAATGTGTGCAGGGCAAATGCATTGTCAATTCTATCTCAATGAAAGAAGGAGAAGCTGAGTTTAGACGGCAAGCAAATTTACTTCGCAAATACGGAGCTGCAGCTGTGGTTATGGCGTTTGATGAGCAAGGTCAGGCGGATACAATAGAACGAAAAGTAGAAATCTGCAAACGTGCTTATAAGATTTTGACAGAAGAAATTCATTTTCCAGCAGAGGATATTATTTTTGATCCGAATATCTTCGCCATCGCAACTGGTATAAAAGAGCACAATGAATATGGCATCTATTTTATAGAAGCGACGAGAAAGATCAAAGAAGCTTGTCCTGGTGTGAAAATCAGTGGCGGCGTTAGCAATATCTCATTTTCGTTCAGAGGTAACGACAAAGTTCGTGAAGCTATGCATTCTGCATTCTTGTTTCATGCCATCAAAGCTGGTATGGATATGGGTATCGTCAATGCCGGCATGATCGAAGTCTATGAAGAAGTAGATAAAGAATTGCTCACCTTGGTGGAAGATGTTTTATTCAATCGAAACGAAAAAGCAACTGAAGAGCTTACCAATTATGCTGAAAGAGTTGCTGGCGGCGGTAAAGTTATACAAAAGGATCTGAGATGGAGAGAAAGTACTGTAGAAGAGCGGCTCTCACATGCCCTTGTCAAAGGTATTACAGATTTTATTGATGAAGACACAGAAGAAGCTCGCCAAAAATATCCTTCTCCACTTCAGGTTATCGAAGGCCCGCTCATGGATGGTATGAATGTGGTTGGAGACTTATTCGGAGCAGGAAAGATGTTTTTGCCTCAAGTAGTCAAAAGTGCCCGTGTCATGAAGAAATCAGTTGCATATCTGACGCCTTTTATTGATGCCGAAAAAGCAAATACAGGTGCAACAGCCAAAGGCAAAATTCTAATGGCAACGGTAAAAGGTGACGTACATGATATTGGTAAGAATATCGTGGGCGTGGTTTTAGGTTGTAATGGTTATGACATCGTTGACCTCGGCGTAATGGTGCCGTGTGAAAAAATCTTGCAAACGGCAATTGATGAAAAATGTGACATCATCGGCTTATCAGGTTTGATCA
>CALFYH010000408.1 GCA_937952155.1 uncultured Saprospiraceae bacterium | reverse complement strand
GATCTCTATTCAGTTCTCTGCTACCTGCATTACTCCAGTAGATTTTTTTGTTAACTTTATCAATTTTTACACAAACTGGATTGTAAATAACATCTTTATAAAGAATTTTTTCATTATTGCCAATTAATGAACTTTCAAATAACCTTGATTGTCTAAATTCCGATCTAATTAATTTGCTTTGACAATTAACTGTAAATGCATAAATTGTTGTACAGAGTATAAATAAAAGTTGCTTTACCATGATTCTATAATTATTTTAATTTTTTTTTTACAAAGATATTTTTCTTATTGATTCAATAATTTTTTACAATTTAAAAATAAAACAAAGAATTTATTCTGTTGAACTCCAATAATTTGTATATTATTTCATGAAAATAAAAGTCTTCAGTATTTATATTTTTTAGAATTAAATTTCTGCAAATATAATCGCATTTTGATTTTTATCAAATTTAGAACCATTAATTGTTTGTTTTTTTATGTGAAAACCTAAGATGGTCACAAATTCTCCGTCTTCGACCCAATATTTTACGAATCCTGCTAAAGATAGAAAAGTTTTAAAATTCATCATCTACTCATATTGCAAATGTAAATTTTTTTCTTATCTTTTTGACGGTTTTAGTTACTGAATGCTTGTCCATTCTGAACAGACATGAATATTCCACGATCATTTTATGTTTAATTACAATGCTAGAAATCTTTTATTTTCATTATCTTTGCAATTCCTAAAATTGGGGTGCTTGAGTTCGCTCAGGCTGAGATCATACCCATCGAACCTGTTCAGGTAATGCTGAAAAGGGACCTTGTTGACGAATTTTAGTATCTCATTAGGAAATTTATTAATATATAAATTAATTTAAATGAGATATTTAAGTGCTTTACTTCTTTTTATGTTTATTCCTATTTATGCAAATGCCCAATTTGTCATTGAAGGGCACGTTCGTAACGAAAAGGGTGAAAGTCTTTCATTTACAACAGTATTTCTAGAAGAAACAAGCCTAGCTGCTTCCACAGACAATAAAGGCAACTTTAATATTTCAAATGTTCCTGCAGGTACGTACAAGCTTAAGGCTACATTTATCGGATATCAAGCGCATACAGAAACAATTATAGTTACCGGTAATTTGCACCTAGAAATTGTGCTAAAAGGTGAGATATATTTATTGGATCGTATTGAAATACAAGGAAATAGGGTAGGAGATGCAGGCCCTTTTACCAAACAGGATCTGAATAAAAAAGAATTACAAAAAGAAAACCTTGGGCAAGATGTACCTGTGATTTTGCAATGGACGCCTTCGATGGTGGTCACATCAGATGCGGGTGCAGGTATTGGTTATACGGGCTTGCGATTAAGAGGATCAGATCAGACACGTATTAATGTAACTATCAATGGTGTCCCACTCAACGACGCTGAATCTCAAAACGTCTTTTGGGTAGATTTGCCAGATATGGTGTCTTCTGTAAATAATATCCAAATCCAGCGTGGAGTAGGCACTTCTACCAATGGCGCAGGTGCATTTGGCGGAACAGTGAGCATCAATACTGCTGATGTCAGAGTAAATCCTTATATTGATTTAGCAACATCATTAGGATCATTTAATACCAAAAAAGTTAGTGTCAATCTGGGTACTGGCCTTATAAATAACCGATATTGCGTAGATGCGAGATATAGCTTGATAAAATCTGATGGCTATGTGGATCGGGCTACATCTGACCTGAGTTCATATTTCTTTTCAGCAAGTAGAGTTACTGGAAAATCTTCATTAAGGCTCAATGTAATGAGTGGAAAGGAACGCACTTATCAATCTTGGTATGGTGTTCCCGAAGCCAAAATTAATAGTGATGACGCGAAATTATTGATGCATTATTACAATAATCTGGGTAGCATTTATAAAAATAGTCAAGATTCGGTCAACTTATTTTCGTCTGACAGGAGATACAATTATTATACTTATCCTGATCAAGTCGATAAGTATAGACAGACACATATACAGCTTATTCATGCACTTGCGCCTTCAAATTACTTAAAAACCAAACTGACATTTTACTACACAAAAGGCAATGGTTACTACGAAGAATTTAAGGTGAATGATAAATTAGAAAATTACGATCTTCCCGAAATTATTGACTCATCTGGTAGTGCAATTCGTCGGTCCGATATCGTGAGAAGAAGATGGCTAGACAATGATTTGTTAGGGCTGATGGGTGATGTAGAATATGCTTGGAAGCCAAATTTAACGCTTCAAGCAGGCTTTTCAGCCAATACTTACACTGGTGACCATTTTGGGAATGTGATTCGATCTTCTGTGGTGCTACCTGACCTTGATAAGGAAAGAAGATACTATGATAACACGGGTCAAAAACAAGATATTTCTATGTACAGCAGAGCCATCTTCGAATTGAATGATAAAATGATCCTGCATGGTGATGTACAATGGAGAAAGGTGCATTATGAGGTACAAGGTAAAGACAATGATTTGCGTGATGTGGATGTTTCTGAATCGTACAATTTTATCAATCCGAAATTTGGTATTCATTACAAATGGAAGAAAAATCATGAGTCATTTTTGTCTTTTGCTGTGGCAAATAAAGAGCCTGGTCGAGGTGATTTTATTGATTACGCATACAGCAATTTACCACTTCATGAGCATCTAAAAAATTGGGAATTGGGTTATAAATACACAAATTCTAGACTACTTCTTGAATCAAATTTGTATTATATGTTGTACAAAAATCAATTGGTTTTGACGGGAGAACTCAATGATGTAGGCGCATCTGTTAGGGTAAATGTACCGGATAGTTATCGGGCAGGCATCGAACAAAGTATCGCTTTTCAAATCACAAAAAAATGGAGCGTTAATGCTAATGCAACATGGAGTTTAAATAAAATTAAAGCTTTTGATGAGGTAATTGCTGACTACACGATCGATTTCACTAAAGAAATTATTCACCATCAAAATACGGATATTTCATTTTCACCAAACTGGATTGGCGCATTACAATGCCAATATACGCCACACAAGAATATCGAGATTGGGTGGTCCATTAAGTTTGTCGGATCACAGTTTTTGGACAATACTAACAACGCAGAAAGGTCATTGCCAGCTTATAACTACCACAATTTCAGACTGATGTATAAAATAAAATCTAAGTACGTAAAAGACGCGTCTTGTACGCTTTTGGTCAATAATGTGCTCAATCAATTGTATGTATCTAATGGCTATACGTACAGTTATAAATATGAAAGTCTGATCACCGAAAACTTTTTGTATCCACAAGCAGGAAGAAACTGGCTTCTTGGATTAAAAATCGGATTATAATGATGTTATTTTGACATGATGTATGCTAGACCTGCTTTTCCTTGCAAGCCTCCGGTGTGAATGTGCATGATCTTCGTCCCTTTTGGAAAATAATCATTGGCAATCAAATCCATGAGTCCAAAGAGTGCCTTCCCATTGTACACATGATCCAGAGGTACGCTGGTTTCTTTTTCGAATTCAGTAATAAAATCTAACAAAGTTTGGTCCCATTTTGCATATCCGCCAAAATGATAATCAGTATTAACAATTAGTTTATCTTCGTTTTTGTAACTGCTCAAAGCCTTGATTTCATGAATCAGGTGATCACTTTTTAGTGCAGAAAATGCGATGACTTTTGCCTGCAAACGATTAGAAGTCAATAGGCCCGCTGTGGTTCCACCAGTACCGCAAGCCAAAGTTATGTAATCAACAGCTTCGCACCAAGTACCTTCTAATTCATCTATCAATTCTGAAACGCCTAGTAATGCAGCCTGATTTGTGCCACCTTCTGGTACAATAATCGGATTATTATATGTAGAAATTGTTTTTACAACTTCAGGTGCAATTTCTTTTAATCTATAATCGGAACGACTCATCGGAATCAATTCCATACCTGCTGAAATACAGTATTTTAGCGTAGGATTTTCAATGTCTATTTCTCCTCTTACAAATCCAACACAAGCAAATTTCATGGCTTGACAAGCTGCCGCTATAGCATGCAAATGATTAGAAAATGCACCACCAAATGTGACAATGGTCGGGTGATCATCGGGATTTAATTTGGACAGATTGTATTTGAGTTTTCTATGTTTATTGCCCGACACTAATGGGTGAATAAGATCGTCTCTTTTTATGTAAAGTTCGATTTCCTTTTGTGTTACTAGCTGAGTTTCGATCCTTTCGATTGGGCTATGCAATTTCATATCATTGGTTATTTGCTATTGGTATTTTATACGAATCATGACCGCCATTCCTTTTGCATTTTCGCTTTCTATGGAGATCGACCCGTGCATATAATTAACCCTTGAGCGTATATTTTCCAAACCCATACCTTTTCGTTTCAGATTTGACTGATCAAACCCAATTCCATCATCTTCATACTGTATGACCAATTCATCTTCTTCTGTGTTTATTTGGATAAGAATTTCAGTTGCTTGTGCGTGTTTTAAGCTATTTGTAAGCAGCTCTTGGACGATTCGATAAACCGACAGTGAAATCATCTTGTCGATTTTGTCTGGCATTTCGTAATATTGGAAATCAATATCTGGATAATTGTCTGCTTCAAATCGGTTTATCAAGTCTTTAATAGCTGGCACAAGCCCTAAATTTTGTAAGGATCCGGGCTGCAAATCCCTTGAGATTGTTCTAACTTCGTCCACTGCTGTATCTAAGAGTCGGTAGGCCTGCTTGTATTCTTTTTGATGTTGCAATTCAGAATTTTTAGAACTCACGTGGTCAAAATGAAGTTTTATCGTACTCAATAATCCACCTAAACTATCGTGGAGATCCTTGGCGATTCTTTCTCTTTCGGTTTCTTGACCTTCGATGACAGAACGCATGCTATTCATTTTCATATTGTCTTCCAGCTCGCGTATCTTTTGCTGATTGATTTCTTCTTTTTGTTCTGTGATTATTTTGGTTGTGCTGATTCTTTGGTCATAAAATTTTATAATAAAATACAGCGACAAGAGGACAATGAAAAGTCCAAAAGCCAAGATATAAAGCGTCCTTCTTTGGGCATTGTTTTTCGAAATTTCGTACTCTTTTTCTATTTTCAATAGTTCGATGCTTGTTTGCTTTTCTTTTGTACCATATTTCAATGCAAGATTTGTAAATGATGCCAACCGGTTTTTATTTAGAATGCTATCATTGAGCATTGTATAATCTCTAAGGTGTTTATATGCTTTGTCTGGATTTCCTGAAAGCGAATATACATCAGCAAGCTCTTTATTAATGGACTTTCTCAATTCACTGAATGGTTGGAATGGCAAGATATTTCTCGCTTTATTCAGATATTTTAGGGATTTTGGATAGTCTTTTTTTAATTTATTGATATATCCAATGTGGTAAAGACTTTTGGAAGCTATCTCTCTATCATTTAGGATGGTACTTATATCAAAAACACGATAAGCAGTAACCAGAGCACTATCCAATTCCAAATTGACTTCATAGGATTGTATTTTGTCGAAGAGAATTAGGATTTGTAGGCTTGTGTCTTTGAGAATATGATTTACATCCAATGCTTTTTTGAGATATTCGATGGAGCTATCGTAATCACCTTGTGCTTTGTATGTTTGGTTTAGATCAAAATAGACTTTGGCTAGTTTATTTAGTTTGTTATTCTTCTGATAAATTTGTGAAAGTGTAAGTAAAATTTGAATGGATTCGTTGTATAATCCAGCATCTTTGTACCGACGTGCTATTGATTGATTGGTCTCATTTATGCCAGTGCTGTCTTTGGTCGCTTTGAAGTGGTCAAGTGCCCAGTTGTAATACTTCAGTGATTTTTCATATTCTGCAAATACATCTCCTTCATAGTCACCAAGTTTGAGATATACCTCAGCCATCGTCTTATTATCATTGTTATTTCTTGCTAGTTCTAGAAGTTTATTTAGTTCTTGATATGAATAAATAGAATCCCTACTATATTGTGAAAATAAAGATGAAATAGTAAGGAGAGATATTAATATGGTGGTAAATGTTCGCAAGACTACCTTAGATTCAAATGTGCAAATTTAGTTTTTAAATTCGGGAAATCACTATCTTATGCAACTTGTATTTTCAACGTAAGCGGTGGATTCTTGTAAAAAGAAAAGCTCCCAACTTTTTGAGAGCTTTTCTTTTAATGCAACAGTCAAATCCCAATGAGTATTTACTTCTTTATAATGTAGGCATAATGCCCGTTTTAATTGCTAATTTTTGGTGACCAATATTTGAGTTGGGTTGGATTTTTGGGGTATAACTTTATCAAAGGAACTCTTAAAAATAACTACCAAAACCCAAAACCCAACTCGCCTATTGCTCATTCCGTAAACCTAAAAAAAGAGAAAATTTATCAGTGACCTATTCTTTAATACATCACACTATATTTTTTAGAAGAAGTGTGTTCTCATTTCATATGACATGATAACACACTTCCTGACCAAGACTTCATTTTTCAACAAATACAATCGTTACATATTTGTTTTGTCTTTTTGAGAAGTTGAGATTTTGGGCATCAGATCCAAGCTTAATCTTTTGACAAAAAAAAGCCAAAACACTGACATCCAAAATCTCCTTCTTCATCTTTTATTTCTTTATTAAATCCCCGATTTGAATCAGGATATTTTATCAACTTTTGATATTACAAAGGTGCGATGATCTGCTGGCGTAAACATCATTGGAAACACCGATTTTTATTTTTCGGGGTAAACCCGAAGTTTTATAGGTAAAAACACAGTAACTTTGTATTCTGAAACGTTTAATAATCAAACCGTTTAATATATAATTATGATAAATATATTGATTGCCGATGATCACACAATGTTTGTTGATGGAATGGAATCTATTTTGAAAACCGAGGCTGATCTATTTGTCTCTGGAAGAAGTTATGATGGCCCATCTGTACTGGTTTTTCTGAAAAGTCATAAGGTAGATCTTGTCTTGTTGGATGTCAATTTACCAGGTATGAGCGGGATTGATGTTTGCAAAGAAATCAATGCAAATTTTCCAGATGTTAAGGTATTAGCTATCTCTATGTTTAACGAAGAGAGTTTTGTATCTGAGATTTTAAATCACGGTGCCAAAGGATATATTCTTAAAAATACGGGAAGAGAAGAACTACTCAAAGCTATTCGTACAGTTGCTGGTGGTGAGTCTTACTTTTCGAAGGATGTCACAGAGACCATCATGAAAGGTCTAATGAACCAACGCAAGGCTTCTGCCAAAAGTGCAGCATTTTTTCCAAAATTATCACGAAGGGAGAAAGAAGTACTGAAACTTATTGCTCAGGAATTTACAACCCAAGAAATTGCAGACAATCTATATATAAGCCTGAAAACCGTCGAATCTCATCGTAGCAGCCTTCTTTCTAAACTGAATGCTAGAAATAGTGTAGGCTTGGTACGCATTGCTATGGAGAATCACTTGCTTGAGTAAATTTCTATCTTCCTACAATTGCTGATAGGAAAATATTATATGCCGTTATCTGAACTATTTTAATCTTC
>CALFYH010000407.1 GCA_937952155.1 uncultured Saprospiraceae bacterium | reverse complement strand
ATGTGCAGCGACACAAGTGCTAAAATCTCTGTAAATGTCACTGATACACAACAATTTGTATGGACTTCAGGTGGCGAAAGACTTAGTAATACAACGATATTGAATTCCAATATTATTGTTTTTGAAGATTTCGTTTTTAATTTGGAGCTTATCAATGGTCTGTGTAAAACTCAGGTATCAATTCCAATAAAATTCTATAAAAAATTAGAAACAACTATCGAAGCTGAAATTTGCGAAGGTGATACATATATATTTGATAATCAAGAACTAACATCTCCTGGTAAATATTGCAAAATTTCAAAAAATCAATATGGCTGCGATAGCAGCTCTTGTCTACAACTTTCTATTCGAGACTTACCAAATCTATCAGCAATACCTAGCCAATTGATCAAAGAAAAAGATAAGGATCTCATAATTTCAGGGCCAACAGGATACGATTCCTATCAATGGTCACCACCAATGTATCTGTCATGTACGGATTGTCAATCACCTATGACTAGCACAAATGATACCATTACCTATACCGTAGAAGTGGAAGATGCATTAGGATGCAAGAACAGAACCAAGATTAAGATTTTGATTGACGACTATTGCCAATATGATGATGTTACTATACCAAATGCTTTCTCACCAAATGATGATGGTACCAATGATTTCTATTCCCTATCAGGTACCGAATTTTGTCGCATGGACTTTAGGGTATTCAATCGCTGGGGCAACATCGTTTATGAAGCATTCAACTGGGATAATCATTGGAATGGCAGATCACAAAATGATGGCATCTTGCCCCAAGGAACATATTTTATCCAAATAACGTTCGACAATGGAATTGTAAAAACTGGAATGCTCGATCTTAGAAAAAAATAATGCCATGAAACACAATACATACACCATATTATTAATATATTTTATGCTGATTACGAATATGTTTTCGCAGCAGGATCCGATGTTTACAAAATACATGTTTATTTCTGATATGATGGTCAATCCCGCATCAACAGGTCGTGGAGATAAAACAAAGACTGCAATATTTTATAGAAATCAATGGAATGGAGTACAAGGTGCACCTACTACAGCAGGATTATCTTATGAGATGCCTTTGAGCGATGGATCAGCTGGAATAGGACTCAATTTATATCAAGATAAGATCGGTTTTGAAACTCATTCGGGCTTGTATGTAAATTATGCATATCGCTTACAATTACAAAAAGGCATCACGTTTTCACTAGGTATTAAAGGTGGCATGAGTTTCTACCAAGCAAATCTTACCAATGCGGTCACACCAGAGCCACAGAATTTTGATCCAATTTTTGCAAGTAATACTAAAGCAGCAGTACCAAAAACCGGTGCTGGGATTTTTCTCACATCTTCAAGAACATATTTTGGATTTTCAGTACCAGTTTTAACAGCATTAATTCCTAATTCAAATTTTGTTTTTGCTGATGATAATGTCTATCTGAGCCACCATTTTTATGCTACTGGCGGACATATATTTGATATTCCAGGTACCGATCTACAGCTCAAACCATCGATTTTCTTGAAATATCACAAAGCAGCACCATTACAATTAGACTTATGTGCACAACTTTGGTACAAAGATTTGTTTTCGTTTGGTCTCTCCTACCGCACAGGTGATGCCATTGCAGCGATCACAGATATTGCTATCTCAAAACAATTTGTTTTAAGTTATGCCTACGATTATACCAATTCCGAATTTCGCAATATAGGCCAAGGCGCACATGAATTTATACTTACTTACTTGTGGGCCAAAAAGAATGTCAAAGTACCTTCCATTCATAAGTTCTCAACATTACCAAGATTCTAAAATGGAAAAAAATAAACTAAATATTATTCTTATTTTCCTATTTATCTGCTGGGGCCAAATCGTCAAAGCTGATTCTGGATGTACAGCAGGTGATAAAGCGTATGAATTGTTGCAATATAGTAAGGCTATTATTGAATATCAAAAATGTCTTAAAAATTCAAAAGATGCACGCATAATGGAAAGGCTGGCAGATAGTTATGTGATTTTGGACCAAACTGTAAAAGCTGAAGTAATCTATGCAGAT
>CALFYH010000406.1 GCA_937952155.1 uncultured Saprospiraceae bacterium | reverse complement strand
CTTTGAAAAAAAATATTAATGTCATTTTATGTTCCCCAAAAGTTGCATTTATGACTTGAATCTAAAAAATATAATACCTTGTCCTTCGTTAAATAGTACAATGCTGACCGAAAACCAAGCTTTACATCGCAAAATCGACGCACCGACCATTTGGAATATGGTGGCGGCAACTGCTATTTTGTTTCTATTTGTAGGATTCTTGTTCAATCGCGTCGTTTGCAACCTAGGATTTATACTCGCAGGTATCTATGCTGTAGCTAAAATAAAAAATATTGCTTGGCTTTTCAGAGACCGATGGATGACCACTTTTATGGCAATGTCCATTCTGGTGGTACTCAGTGATTTGTATTATGAAGGCATATATTTTTTTAATGAAAGAGGCGTGATGAAACTTGTTTTGATATTGTTTCCTTCATTTATTTTTGCCTTGAGTCCGCGAGAAAAAGCTATAAGTTACATCCATAGATTGGTGATATGTTGCATGGCGTTTTCGACATTGTACAGCTTAAGTTATTATTTCAACAATTCGAGCGACATCATTGATTCTTATAAATATTCGAAAGTAATGCCAGTTTTGTCCTATGGTGACCACATTAGGATTAGCTGGGTGACCGTTATAAGTATGGTTTTGGCAGTCTATGAATTTCAAACGAACAAAAATAAGTATTATCGGTTTGCCCTAATTTTTTACATAATCTTCCAAGGTATATTTTTACATTATCTCGGGTCAAAAACAGGATTGATCACCTTATATTTATCAGCGATTTTAGTCAGTAACTATCTTATTCCCAAAGGTAAAAAATGGTATTTCGCCGTCATTGCTATCTTTTTGGGTGTAAGTTTATATTTGGCTGCGACCAATATTCATTCACTCAAAGAAAGGGTGAATTTTATGCGATACGACTTCGAACATTACAGTAAAGGTAAATATCGTGAAGGGCTCAGTGATGCGATCAGATACTACTCTTTACTTGCCGGTAAGGACATCATCAAGGCTAATCCAAACACAGGAGTAGGATTCAGTAGGCTCGATACCCACATGGCTGTATGGTATGAGACTAAGATGCCGCAAATCGAAAAGAAAAATTATTTTTTGCCAAGTAGCCAGTTTGTAATTTATTGGGCATCAGGCGGTATTATAGGCTTGATCGTCGTTTTACTACACCTATTTTACCCATTATTTGTTAGCTACCTTCGAGAGAATATATGGTTTATTGGCATTTTTATACCAGCGGCTTTCAGTTTTGCTTATGAAACACATCTTGAAGGCCAGCTTCCGATTTTTATTTATGCATTTTTTGTTTCTTGGGCTTGGTACCTTGCATATACCAAGGCCGATCAAGAAACACTTTCCAAATAAGCTATTTTCATATTCACTAATTATAGAGGTTCGACATTAAAACAGAATTAAGCATTTGAATATATAATAGATTCAAATTTCAGGTTAATATACTACCTTTGTAACAGAAAATGTGTGATTGGAATATTTACTGAGGAAGCAAATGAAGGATAAAAAGAAAAGTCTTAAAGAGTCTATTATAATTAATGCCGCAGAAAGGGTATTTGAACGTGTTGGTTTTAAAAATGCCAAAATGGAAGATATCGCTAAAGATGCTGAAATCACAAAGGTGACACTATACACGTATTTTCAGTCAAAGGAAAACCTTTATCTTGCCGTAACTTTCAAGGCACTGCAATTGCTCATCGAAAAATATTACGAAACGATTGACCATAACAAAGACAAAACTGGCTTAGATTGTGTGATTTCTATCTTTGATACCTTTATGTCTTTTTGCGAAAAAAATTTTTTGTATTCAGAGGCGCTTTTAGACTATTTCTCAATGGTGCGCTCCACATCAGATGGAACCAATGAAGCCAAACTTACCGAAGCCGTCAAAGACAGTATTTATTACGTCAAATTGCAAGACATCCAAAATCTGCCATTCAAACTTACAGTAAAAGAAATCGAACGAGGCAAACGGGATGGCAGTATCCAGACTACCTTGGATCCCATGCTTGCGACCTTGCATGGCTGGACGATGGTAATAGGTTATGTCAAGGTAATTAGTGCTTCAGGTATGAATGCTACACCACTATTTAAAGTTAGTCTTAAGGAATTAAAAACCTTGAATTTGAAGATCGCTAGTCATATGTTCAGAACCAGATCCTTTTGATGTATGACAAAGATAATCATATATGGCCACCAGATAAAAGATGCTGCTGATTTTGAGTTTGTTGCATCACTGTTAGATACTGCTTCTGAAAATGGGTTAATATTGTATATATTTCGACCATTTCTGAAAGAAATCAATAAGTTTTCTGATCGGTTTTGTGATCATTTGACATTTGAGTATCACAAAGAATTGTGCGAAATCCAACCTGATGGAGCTATTACGCTAGGTGGCGATGGTACTATCCTAAAGATCATCACGCTTATAAAAAATCTGCCTATTCCCATTTTAGGTATCAACTTAGGTAGATTGGGTTTTTTGGCCAATGTGGAAAAAAAATTCATCAAAAAAGCCATTACCCAATTGGTTAAAAAAGACTATTCCATTTTTTCTAGATCCATCTTGGGCATAAGTTGTAATCTACCGCTTTTTTCTTCCTTTCCATATGCACTCAATGACTTCACACTCAACAAAAGAGATACATCTTCCATGATTACGATTCATACATACGTGGATGATGTCTTATTAAATTCATATTGGGCAGATGGTATCATTGTGAGTACACCTACAGGATCTACAGGCTATTCGCTCAGTTGTGGAGGACCGATTATTTTTCCAGATTCCAATAATTTTGTGATAACTCCAGTCGCTCCACACAACTTGAATGTGAGACCGATTGTAATCCCAGATACCAAAAAAATAACTTTGAAAGTAGAAGGCAGATCTGATAGCTTTATGTGTACTCTTGATTCGAGATACGAAACCATCACGTCAGATCATCAAATAGAAATCACAAAAGGCGCATTCCAAATCCAATTCATCTATCTGAAAGGACAGTCTTTCATGAAAACACTCAGCGAAAAACTTCTTTGGGGCTTAGATAAGCGCAATTGATAATTTATATTTTGCTAGAAACTTATCAATCTTCTCCTTTGATTTCTATGGTTTGAGGACCTGCAATGATTTTAAATTCAGATCGTCTGTTTAGCTGATGCTCTTCTTCAGTACATTTGACTTTGTCTTTGCACTTATTGAGCAATCTAGTCTCGCCATATCCTACAGCTTTGATTCTGGACGAAGCTACGCCTTCTTCTATAAGCCATGTTTTTGTCGAATTTGCTCTACGTTGCGAAAGCTTTTTATTGAAATCATTGTCTCCTCTACTGTCTGTATGTGATGATAGCTCGATCACCATGTCTGGATATTGATCCATAAGTGATTTAAGATACAACAAATCCTTCTCGGCTTCAGGCAAAATTTTATCATCATTGAAATCAAAATATATGCTATGAAGTGTGATCGGTTCATTTCTAGATACAGTACGTTTTGGTGCTTCAGGTTTAGGTTTCAACGTGACTGTTTTACTTACTGTATAATCGTCAAAAATGCCGTTTGTATTGAAGCTAATCGTATCTGGATAATATCCCTCTTTGGTGACTACGGCAGTATAAGCCTTGTCAGTATCTAGAAGAAATGAAAAATCATTGCTCAAGAAATTAGTTTTGCTATCACTTGGTACTTTTTTATTGCCCTCATACAACTCAATAGTTGCACCTTCGAGTGGACCTTTATCATTGTTGACTATTGCTTTAAGATCTACAACCAAATCCCTGATTTGAATCAAATAGATATCATCGCAGCAAGTCTCGGTATTTTTAAATTTCTTTTTATCCTTATGCAATCTATTAGATACTAAAAATCCAGCCGTTCCGCCTTGATTAAATCTTAAAAATATGTCATCATAAGAAGTGTTGTAATTAAAGCCCATATTAGCTGGTTCACTCCATTTCTTACCATCCCACTGCGCATAATATATATCCATGCCGCCCATACCTGGATGACCATTACTGCTGAAGTAGAGTGTGCCATCTTTATAAAAAGGAGAGCTTTCATTTTTGTTAGTATTGATGACACTTCCCAGATTGACAGCTGTACCGTAGTTATCACCACTGATCGTAGCATAATATAAGTCATATCCACCATATCCGCCTGGCATATCGGAGATATAATACAAGACTTTCTGACCAAATAACTCACCTTCAAATGGATGTCTAGACCTGAAATTGTTGTTGAGCGACTCTATTGGGTATGGTGTGCTCCATTTATCGCCTTCTCTCTTTGATAAATATATTTGTGCACTTGATACACCATTATTGATATATTTTTCTCTTGTAAAATACATTCGACTGCCATCTTCCGAAAATGAAACACCTGAATTATAAAAATCAACGCGATTTATCGCTTCTTCAAGTGCTGTCGAATTTGAAAAATCACCTTGTGGTGTACGAGAAGCTACATATATTTTTGAATGATATTCTCCTTCGCTACCGTCTAAAGTAACTGGTTCTTTGGAATTAAGACTCGAAAAATACAATGTTCCATCATTGTACAAAGCTGGCGAAGATTCAGCTGAAGGTGAATTTACAGGTTCGTTAGCAAAGGAAACAGAAGCTTCGATATTTTCAGGGTATTTTTCCATAAGCATGATACCTTTCAATTCAGTTTTGGCTTCATTTCTGAGCGAATCATTTTCTGCAGTTGTAATAAAATAATTAAGTTCATCGAGTGCCAATTTGTACTTGCCTTGCGCTTTGAGTGCCTTGGCATAGTCCAATTTGATATCAAAAAATTCGTCTCTTTTGTCTCTTTTTATTACCCGCTCGTATATCTTTTCTGCTTTCGCATAATCGCGCAATAACATGTACATATCTCCGATAGAAATCTGTAAATAAGGATCTTTTGACTCCTTATATGCTTCTTCAAACCACTCGATTGCCGTCAAATAGTCATTGTTTTCGGCAGCATTTACGGCAGTTTCCAACTTTACTTGGTAGGTAGTCGAAGTGACAGGCTGCGCTTGTACTACAAGGCTAACAAAAAATAAAAATATTAAAATATATAATTTATTAAAGATCATAATATTATTCAATTTTCCTGATTAAAAGGGATAAAATCAAAGTCTTGGACAGAAAATAACAGGCTTAACCTTAGGCTTTTTGTATATCTTACCTATATATTTTGCACTGAGTTCAAATCCACCCAAACCACTACTTCCGATAGCTCGCGAATCTATATTGAGATCATAAGCAAACCCAACTTGTATATCTTTCATTTCCGCACCTAGATACATGATTACATCTCTGAGATTTCGCACACCTAAACCAACACTACCTCTGAAATCCATATCAGGATTGAACTGGTACCAAGCATGTGTATTTACATTGAAGGCATTTGCATTTCCAACACTGTAATAATAGAAGCCTGGGATGATGCTTGTTCTTGGGCTAATATCCATTCTATATTCGCCATGTATATTTAAGCCAAGATCTCTAGTCTCAACACTGTCTTTGTTTACCGATGAATCGGTGGCATTGCTTGAGAAACCTACTTTTGATCCCAGAAGCCCATCTAAAGCAAATCCAAGACGAAGATCTGATTTTTTGCGGCGCGCATTAAATAGTAAACCTACGACTAAGTCTTTATATTTGAATTTGGTGTCATTTTGAGTAACATATTTTTCTTGATATTTAGTTTGAAAATAATCATACCCTAATAAAATTCCTGACCTCGAATCATTTTTATCAAAACTAAAAGTCCGTGTTGAAGATGCCATTTGTGCACCCAGTGTCAGGATATTTGTTTGCTTTTTGTCCAAAGAAAGATGATACGCAGCAGACACTTTAAAAAACACCCAATTTAACACAGAGCGATTAGAATTATTTAGATCATCTTGAAACTTTTCTCCTGAATCACCAATGACATCCATCTTAAGACCGACACCGATCCAATCCTGCTTTCTAATACCTCTTACTAAAGGTGCATCTGCTGACAAACTCAAATTTTGATACCCTTGGTTTGTAATTTGAAATCCCTTATGGGTAAAAATACCACTTACTCTATAAGAACCTGAAAAAGCTCCTGAGTTTGCTGGATTTACATCCAATGGAGCAAACTGATAGTAAGAATAATGCAATTTTTGAGCATCCAAATCATTGGACCAAGCAAACAAAAGCACGATTAAATATAAAAAATGAGTCCGCATCATACCGGAAAATTATTTGTTTCGACCACGAAAGATAGTGTTATTTTTTTATTATAAATAAATTGAGACTTGTTTTAACAATAATTTTTATTTGACATAGGTAAGTCACACCAAATTTTTCCAATCTTCATTTTAATAAAAAAGATGCAACAAACAGGAGATTTGCACGTAAGTTCATTTTTAAATTTGCACTCAATGGCTGCAAGAGATTTCTAACAGACTGGCTTTGCATTAATTAAATTGTCAAAATGATTACCTTTGTCTTACAAATAATTTATCAGCTTGATCAGAAAATTTTTCTTATTCCTTTTATTGTTATTATTCAGTTTAGCTTCTGATGCTCAATCATTTTTTGTGCCATCGGATACATTGATTAAATCGAGATTTAATACTGCGTTGGGATTTGCTGCTGTGTCATATACAAGCTTTTCCATCGGGCTTTATAGGACTTGGTATAGCAAATATGATAAGGAATCATTTCACCTTTTTAATGATATGGGCGAATGGAGTCAAATGGATAAGGCAGGTCACGCACATACCGCATATTTGCAAGGTGTACTCTGTTACAAAGGTGCCAGATGGACTGGACTCAATAAGAATTCTAGTATATTAACTGGAATTATTTGCGGTACACTTTTTCAATCCACAATCGAAGTGATGGACGGATTTTCGTCTAAATGGGGATTTTCTATGGGTGATATGGGTGCAAATCTGGTAGGAACGGGCTTGTTTGCAGCACAACAATATTATTGGGATGACCAAAAAGTAAGCTTAAAAATCTCTTCAATACCGATCGCCCATCCGAATGCCACTATATATTCTAATAATGGAAAAGGTGAGACATCATTATTGTCAAGGGCACAGGACCTGTATGGAACGAGTTGGTTGGAAAGATCGCTAAAGGATTATAATGCACAGACCTACTGGGCATCTGTAAATATTCACAGTTTTCTTCCCATAGGAAATAGTTGGCCAAAGTGGCTGAATGTAGCACTTGGATATGGTGCAGAAAATATGTATGGTGGATTTTCAAATAATTGGGTGGAAAATGGAAATGATTTTTCTGCAGATAATATTTTGTATCCAAGATATCGGCA
>CALFYH010000405.1 GCA_937952155.1 uncultured Saprospiraceae bacterium | reverse complement strand
CACAACAACGTAAACGACCTTTTGACATGATTGCAATTCTGTCTCCAAGAAAATCAGCCTTACAAAATTAATAATTGAAATATAATTTATATAAATATTACACAAAATCATTATATATTGATTTAATGTATTATTTTTGTCCCGTAAACATACAAAGTATTTGTTCCAATAAGAAGAAACTCTTTAAAAAATTCTTTTGTTACATATATAATGGTTTACGTTTTGGAAATAGTGTAATCAGAAAATTTAGTGTACTTATGTTAAAACAGAGTCTAAGTCAGAAAATGTTGCAGAAGCTGTCTCCTCAGCAGATTCAGCTTATGAAACTACTGCAGATTCCAACAGCCAGTCTGGAAGAAAGGATAAAAGAGGAATTGGAATCAAATCCGGCACTTGATGAGGGAGACGACTATGATGATGTCTTTGATCTGGACAGTGAAGGCTTCGGTACCACACAAGAACCAGAAGGTAGTAATGATAACAATGAGCCAGAATTCGAATTTGATGATTATCTGAATGAATATTTGGATGATGATCCGTCAAGTTATAAAATGAAAGGCGAAGATTTTATCAATGAAGAGGAAAGAAGTATGCCTGTTCCTGTTGAAAATACCTTTCACGAAAGTCTAGAAAGACAGATGGGCCTTCTTGAATTTACTGAAAAAGAAGAAATCATAGCAAATCAAATCATCGGCTCGATAGATGAAGACGGATATCTGCGGAGAGAGCCCAATTCTATCGTAGATGACCTGCTATTTGCCCATAATATCGACACTGATGTAAAAGAAGTCAATGCGATAATCAAAAAAATCCAAAAGTTCGAACCTGCGGGAATTTGTGCTCGAACACTTCAAGAATGTCTTACACTTCAGTTGGAAGACAAGATAGAAAAAGAGCCCAATCAACATACGCATGAGAGAAAGATAGCTTTGAAAATTTTGTCAGACTTTTTTGAAGAATTTACAAAGAAGCATTATATCCGTATGAAAAAGCTGTTGAATCTATCTGACAGCGAGCTTAAAGAGGCAATTGACGAAATATTAAAACTCAATCCTAAACCAGCGAGCACTGTCGAAGGCAACGGAATGGGAAGTCAATACATAATCCCTGATTTTATCATCCACAATAGAGATGGCGAACTAGAGTTAAATCTTAACAGTAAGAATGCACCGGATCTAAGGATCAATGACCAATATATGGAAATGCTCAAAGGATACAGAGAAACCGTTTCTGGTCGTAGAGCTACCAAACCTGAAAAAGAAGCAGTCCTTTTTATAAAACAAAAGATCGACTCCGCCAAGTGGTTTATTGATGCCATCAAGCAAAGACAAGATACACTTTATCGTACGATGTATGCTATAATGCAATACCAGTACGACTATTTCTCTACAGGAGACGAGAGACGGATCAAGCCTATGATTTTGAAAGATCTGGCTGAAGTAACGGGTCTGGATATCTCTACAGTAAGTCGGGTAGCCAATAGCAAATTTGTACAAACCGAGTTTGGGACTAAAAAACTTAAAGATTTCTTCTCTGAGTCTATGCAGGCTCAAGATGGAAGTGAAGTATCCACTTTAGAAATCAAAACAATATTATCAGATGAAGTATCGCGTGAGGATAAAACCAAACCGCTTTCTGATGAACGTCTCATGGAGATACTTTCTGACAGAGGATACAACATAGCTAGAAGGACCATTGCCAAATATAGAGAACAACTCAATATACCAGTTGCAAGGCTCAGAAAAGAGCTTAGATAGAATTTTAATATGGTCGGAATAAGAGACATTTTAAACAGAAACAAGTCCAATAGAGGATAATGACCTGAAAACGAAATCGGATGTACGACATTATACTCGCATTTATTACTTCTTTTTCTCTCACTTATCTGGCTATTCCGTCTATCATCCATCTTGCGATCAAGAAAAATCTGATGGACGAGCCGGGAGAAAGAAGATCGCACAAAGTGAGCACACCTTCACTTGGTGGCATCGCTATATTTGCTGGTACACTTTTTTCTATAATATTGTGGACACCGTTTGAATATTTTGGTGATTTACAATACATTCTTTGCGCATTTATAATCATATTCCTGATAGGAGCCAAGGATGATATCGACCCGATTTCACCATCTAAGAAGTTTCTTGGCGAATTATTTGCAGCCGCTATTCTAGTATTCAGATCCAATGTGCGTCTGACAAGTTTATATGGCTTTTTTGGTATCCATGAAATACCCGAAATAGCAAGTATTGTTCTCTCCATATTTACAATCATTGTCATCATCAATGCATTTAACCTCATCGATGGGATCAATGGTCTATCTGGAAGTCTCGGATTACTAATCACAGCGGTACTGGGTACTTGGTTTTACTTGGTAGGAAGCATAGAGATTTCTATTGTAGCTTTTGCACTTGGTGGCGCTCTGGTTGCATTTTTAAAATACAATATCACACCGGCGCAGATATTTATGGGTGATACTGGTGCTTTGCTCCTAGGATTGGTTTGTTCCATTCTGGCTATTCAGTTTATTGAGCACCATAATCATCTTATTGACTCACCTTATACTTTTAATTCAGCACCATCAGTGGCAATAGCGTAAACTTTGGGCACGGTGCCGGAATCGATAATTTTGGTGATGCCACAATCACAAATTCCACTATCAGCAATAACACTATTAACCATGCAGCAGGTGTTGGTGCTGGCATTTACCAATTTAAAGGTAATTTAACCATTCGTAAAAGTACCATCAGCAACAATAGCGAAGCCGTAGCTCATTCACTCGGTTCAATCACCGCCGGCGGATGTCTCGGCATCCTGATCCCGCCCTCGGTGCTGCTGATTGTCTACGGCGCCACCGCCGGCGTTTCGGTGGTGAAGCTGTATGCGGGCGCGTTCTTCCCGGGAATCATGCTGGCAACGCTGTACATCGGCTACATCATCATTGTGGCGAAGCTCAAGCCTCATCTGGCACCGCCGC
Organism: uncultured Saprospiraceae bacterium; assembly: GCA_937952155.1. GTDB lineage: Bacteria > Bacteroidota > Bacteroidia > Chitinophagales > Saprospiraceae > OLB9. The sequence continues at coordinate 18 of CALFYH010000405.1, read as the reverse complement.
TCTCCGAGGAAGATCGTA
>CALFYH010000404.1 GCA_937952155.1 uncultured Saprospiraceae bacterium | reverse complement strand
CATTGAAAAGAATGGGAATGAGCAATAAAAAAAGCTTTCTGTATGGCCAAGCGTCAGCTTTGGTAGAACCAGTAGCAGGTGTCGCTGGGGCATTGGCTGTCAATTTTTTTACGCCCGTTTTGCCATACGCACTTGCATTTGCAGCTGGAGCTATGATTTTTGTAGTTGTAGAAGAAGTAATACCTGAAACTCAACAAGATAAGAATACCGATATAGCTACACTTGGATTAATTGGTGGGTTTATTGTGATGATGGTACTTGATGTGGCGCTTGGAAGTTAGAGGTGGCTTTTATTTTGACATTAATATTGAAACTTTTACACATAATATTAGAATTCTGATTATATTTGAATCTAATTTTAATTAATTTAATTTTCATCAACCAAAATTTCAATTATCATGACAAAAAATATGGGTAATACTGACAAACTTATCAGATTGATTATCGCAGCTGTAATCGCAGTATTGTTTTACACAGGTGCAATAAGCGGCACATTAGCTATAGTTTTAGGCATTTTTGCAGTGATTTTTGCATTGACCAGCCTAGTAAGCTTTTGTCCGCTCTATACTTTGGTAGGTATCAATACATGTAGTACAAAGAAATAATCAGCTGTCATTAAATCAAAATTTAGCATTTCATTAAGATTTATTTTAATTTAATGCGCAACTTTTTTTTGATTGTAGATGTTCTTTTTGTCATAGTTTTTTTAAAATAAAGTAATTAAATCAAATATGGCATTAGAATTTACAGACAGCAACTTTCAGGAAAAGGCATTGTCAGGAGGTGTATCAGTTGTAGACTTTTGGGCAGAGTGGTGTGGACCATGCCGCTTAATTGGGCCCATAATCGATGATCTTTCAGTTGCTTATGCAGGAAAGGCTGCAATCGGTAAGGTAAATGTGGATGACAATCCAGAAATCTCCACTAAATACTCCATCAGAAGTATTCCGACTATCCTTGTTATAAAAGATGGTGAAGTTGTTGACAAACAAGTAGGTGTCACCACAAAAGCTGCATTGGAAGCTAAAATATTAGCCCATTTGGCATAATTTATTTGATAGTCACTTACAATCAAAGCTCCTGTTCCGTTATTGTAGCAGGAGTTTTTTTATTATCTTTGCGTTTCTAATGAAAGACAATGAGTTTTTTTGATAATTTTGATGTCAGGCAGATTGAAAACATTGAACTTTTAGCACAACAAGTAGTTGAAGGTTTTATTATCGGTCTCCACAAAAGTCCGTTTCACGGGTTTTCTGTGGAGTTTGCAGAGCATAGATTGTACAATCCAGGTGAGTCCACCAAAGATATTGACTGGAAAGTCTATGCACGTTCTGACAAGATGTTTACCAAAAAATTTGAAGAAGAAACCAATCTCCGTTGTCAGATTATTATAGATACTTCATCTTCAATGTATTTTCCTGAGTCAGATAACGGTAAGGGAATCAACAAATTGCAATTTTCTGCACTTGCAGGCGCATCCATCATGAACTTGTTGAAAAAACAAAGAGATGCTTTTGGATTGAGTGTATTTGATAATGATGTGCGCATTCATACCAAATGCAGGTCGGCAACTTCACATTACAGATTGCTTTTATCCTATCTTGATGGATTGATCAAGGATACGCAAATACAAAAAACAACATCCACAGCAAAAGCCTTGCATCAGCTTGCAGACAGTATTCATAGGCGATCACTGGTTATTATATTTAGTGATATGTTTGATAGCGGTGATGATACTGACGACTTGTTTGCTGCATTACAACATTTGAAATATGCAAAACATGAAGTTTTGTTGTTTCATGTGACTGATCGAAAACACGAATTGGCTTTTGAATATGAAAATAGACCGTATCTTTTTGTGGATATGGAATCAGGGGAAGAGATTAAATTACAACACAACCAAGTAAAAGATTTGTATGTGGAAAAAGTCATGCAATATAAAAATGAACTGAAAATGAAATGTCTTCAATATAAAATCGAATTTATTGAAGCTGATATCCAAGATGGTTTTGTACCTGTCCTTCAAAACTATATGGTCAAAAGGAATCGTCTAAAATAATATAATCAACAAATATTTAAATAATCGACAATAAAGTATGTCTGTAAAATTAGCGCAAATCTCAACTTTACCACCAGAAGATTTTAAGAAAAAGAAAATAGAAGCAAAGACCATCGATATGGTCATTAAAATCGGTGAACTGCAACACAAATTATATGCAGAAGGCAAACAAAGTCTGCTCGTCATCTTGCAAGGTATGGATGCCAGCGGTAAAGATGGCACCATAAAAACTGTATTTGCTGATTGTAATCCTTCGGGCATCGATACATTTGCTTTCAAAAAGCCTACGGAAGAAGAATTTGCCCATGATTTTCTTTGGAGAATAAGCCGCAAAACACCTTTAAAAGGAAATATCATGATCTTTAATAGGTCACAATACGAGGATATTCTCATACAACGCGTGCATAAATGGATTGATGATGAAAAGGCAGAGAAGAGAATGAAATCTATCAATGCCTTCGAAGAATTGTTGCAATATGACAATAATACAAGAGTTCTTAAATTTTATATGCATATTTCGCCAGAAAGACAGCAAGAAAAATTGCAAGAAAGAATAGATGATCCTGCAAAAAACTGGAAGCACAAAGCGGCGGATTGGGAAGAAAATGATCATTGGAATGAGTATATGAGATGTTATGAATATGCCATAAATAATAGTTCCATACCTTGGCATATCGCTCCGAGTGACAAGCGTTGGTATAGAAATTATTTTATTGCCAAAGTGGTCTTGGATACACTCGAAAATATGAATCCAAAATTGCCACTGCTCGAAAAATCCAATGGGTGACCTAAATAAAGTAAGATTGGACAAATGGCTTTGGGCTGTGAGACTTTTTAAGTCCAGAACCATGGCCACGGATGCTTGTAAAGCTGGAAAAATCAAACTGAATGGTCATTCACTCAAGCCTTCTTACCTGATCACAGTTGGAGAGACCATAGAAGTGAAAAAAAATGGTTTTAATCTTATATTCAAGGTAAATCAATTGCTTGAAAAACGGGTCTCGGCCGTCTTGGCAGCACCGTGTTTTGAAGATTTGACGCCTGCTGATGAACTCAATAAATACAGAGACTGGTTTACAGGAAAAGCAGGAGCTGAATTCAGAGATAGGGGAGAAGGCCGACCTACCAAAAAGGACAGACGTGAGATTGACGAATTCAAAGACATGTATTTTGACGAAGATGATGAAGGTTTGTAATTAGACCAGAAAATTTGCTTAATCTGAAGTTATGAAGCTCCTTACCGGAAAACAAATCAAAGAATGGGATCAATTTACAATCAAAAATGAACCTATATCGTCAATCGATTTGATGGAAAGAGCTTCATTAAGCTTTGTGCAATGGTTTGTCTCTAATTACAAGGATACCAGCATTCCAATTTTTATATTTTGTGGTAATGGCAACAATGGTGGCGACGGTTTAGCTATAGCCAGACTGCTGAGAGATCGCTTTTATAATGTTAAGGTGTATATTTTCAAATTTGCCAACAGCGATACCACCGATTTTACCGAGAATCTACACAGATTAGAAGGACTGGGAGATGTAGAAGTTAATTTTGTTGAAAATTTAATGCCCAAAATTCAGCCTTCAGGAATTATTGTTGATGCACTTTTGGGTACAGGTATTAATAAACCAGTCGATGGATTTCTGAAATATATTATTATGGAAATCAATCAATTAATGAATACAATAATCTCCATAGACATTCCATCAGGACTTCCTGCTGAAGGAGATGCAATTGGAGCTTCTATTTGTGCTGATGTCACATTTACTTTTCAGATTCCCAAACAAAGTTTCTTTTTACATTCGAATTATATGTATTGTCCTAAATGGATTGTGGGTGATATTGGCTTATTGCCAAAATATCTAGATGAACTTGAAACTGAAGTATTTTTTATAGATTCGAAAGAAATTTCAAATATATACAAGTATCGAACGAAATATCAACATAAAGGTAATTTTGGACATGCAGCCATTATTGCTGGAAGCAAAGGGAAAATAGGTGCGAGTTTACTAACAACAAAATCATGTTTAAGAACTGGTGTTGGCCTTGTTACGGCATATATTCCAGCTATTGGACAGAATGCCTTAATCAACTTTGTTCCCGAAGCCATGAGTTGCATTTTTGGTGATGATTGTTTTGATGTGTTAGATTTGGATTTATCGACTTTTACAATAGGAATTGGCCCAGGGCTGGGAATGGCAGAAAAGACTATCGAGGCATTTGAAAACTTAATAAAAAATAATAAGCAACCGATGGTCATCGATGCAGATGCCATTAATATCATTGCATTGAATAGAGATTTGTTGGAAGTAATCCCACCATATAGTATCATTACACCGCATCCGAAGGAATTTGAACGATTATTTGGTAGGGCAGAATCTGATGTAGCCAAATTTGACTTGGCCAGAACTATGGCAATAAAACACAAACTACACATTGTTCTGAAAGGCGCACATACAAGAATATTTACAGCTTGTGGCAAAGAATATATCAATTCTACAGGAAATCCTGGTATGGCTACGGCAGGCTCTGGTGACGTGCTCACCGGCATTATTACAGCTTTATTGGCACAAGGTTATGATCCGAAAAATGCAGCAATTCTAGGTGTTTATGTACATGGATTGGCTGGAGATATAGCTTTAGATAAGCAAAGTCATGAGAGCCTATGTGCAAGCGATATCATCGATCATCTTGGCGCTGCCTTTAAATCGGTTGCTGGGTTTGCTTAAACTTATTAAGCCTTTTTCTGGAGTATATATATTATAGAACTGGCATGATCGACATTTAAGTAGCCTTTAATTAAAGCTATCAAACCTGTAAACAAACCTGAAGCAAATTGTAACATTCCACCTTTATATTTCTCACTTAATAACGAATTGTAAAATGGATCAAAAGGCATTAATTCCTTTTTGATCAGTTTGAATCCATTTCTTTCAGCAAATACTTCAAGCGACTTAGGACTAAAATGCCACAAATGTCTCGGAACATCATATGCAGCCCAAAAATCCTTGTAGGTTTTTGCATCATGACTTTGGTGGTTTGGTACAGCAATGATCAAGTATCCATTAGCATCCAATAATTCGCTGAAAAGACTCATGTATTCATCTGGATTGTACAAATGTTCCAAAACGTGCCAAAGCGTAATAAAACCAAAAGTTGATTTTATTTCTTTGTTTTTGAGTTGATTAGGACTTAATACATTTAGGCCAAACTTAGAGATACTGTAATTTCTAGCTGTATCATCGACTTCTATGCCTATCACATTATAACCTTTTTTCTGCATGAAGTCTGGAAAATATCCTGTTCCTGATCCTACATCGAGCAAATTTCTGTTGGCATCCAGTGAATGGAGCAAGTGATATTTTCGGCCAAGCATGACATTTCTCACCCAATGGTAAACTTTGGAGATTAAGCCAGTCTTTGTATCTGAGTGCGATATGTAATTTTCACTTTGGTAATACTTCCCACATGCTATTTCTTCTGGTGGATTTGATGTAAACCTAAACCCGCAGTTGCTACATTCATTAATTATAAAATCTTCACCCGAAATAGAATGATCTTTGATATTTAAATAAAAATTAGTATCACTTGAAAGACAAGCTGTGCAATGATTTGTATGGATTTCGGACATGAAGGCCTTTGTTTTGTTTATTGAACTGCAAAGATAGTTTTTGTCTATCGAGTAATGAAATCAAAGGACAAAATACTCAACTTCCTTCTTCGAGCAAGCTATCCAAATAGTGTTTTTCTTCCCTGATCTGATCAAATTTTTTAAAATTATAATCTGCGGATTTGTTTTTTGGAATCGAAAGGCTTATCCAGTTTTCTTCCGCCAACTGCTTACATTTGAATACAATTTGCCCGCAATGATAACTATAATGACAAATTTGTCGTAAGATAGCCTCACTGACAGTCATCCCTTCATTGCGAATGTAAATGATCCGATCCAAATCAGATTCCTGCAAAGATCCAAGTGTATCGAACAAAATTTTCCATCCTGATTCCCACACCAAGATACATTCATCTTTTGTTTTGAACGATGACTCGAATTCAGAATCTCGATTTCTCCAAGGTTTTTCGCCATCTTCTGTGAAAATATTTGTCCATCTTGATTTCATATTTCCAGCCATATGCTTCATAATAATGGCGATACTATTGTCATTATCATGAAATTGGTGGAAGAGTCCTTCTTCTTGGATTTGATTGATGGCTTTATCTGCCAATTGTTTGTAATAGGTAAATTGTTTGATAGCAGAAACTAGCATATTGACTATATTTTTTGTAAATATAAAATAATTTTAAAAAATATCTAAAAAAATTTGGAGACATATTATAAAAATATTTAATTTGTGTATAAATTTTCACATGTGAAGCTTTCTGTCTTATTTTCATCATTTATCTCATACCTGAAGGTAGAGAAGAAATACAGCCACCATACTTGTATTTCTTATGAAAATGATATTTCGGGATTTTTGAACTATTGCGAGAATGATTTTGAGATCTTTGAAGTGGCCAATATCCAAAGTACGCATATTCGCAGTTGGATTGTTTCACTCATGACACAGGGTATAAGTAATGTATCTGTAAATAGAAAAATTTCGGCATTGAGGTCATTCTATAAATGGATGTTAAGGAAGTCCTATGTTTCTATAAATCCAATGTTGAAGATTCTTGCGCCCAAAAAACCCAAACGCTTGCCTATAACTGTACAAGATGCGAATATAGGAAGGCTATTGGAACCAAATTTGATTTCTGATGAATCTGATAATCCTTTTGTTGAAATCAGAGATACTTTCATTATTACATTGCTATATAGTACAGGTATTCGTCGTGGGGAGCTTGTTAATCTTAAGGTTGATGATTTTAATTTGTTTCGGAAAGAAATGCGAGTAGTAGGAAAAGGAAACAAAGTAAGAAGTATTCCATTGACAGAAGAAATGGTAAAAACTTATAACACCTATTTGACTGGAAGAACAGAAGCTGGATTTGGAAGTAATTCGACTCTATTGCTAACCGCCAAAGGTATGCCGATTTATCCGAGACTTGTTCACCAGATTGTAAGTTGCAAATTGGCGCCAGTAACATCACTCACCAAAAAAAGTCCCCATGTTTTGCGACATTCATTTGCAACACATATGCTGGACAGAGGTGCAGATTTGAATGCAATAAAAGAAATCCTTGGGCATGCAAATCTTGCAGCTACCCAAGTATATACACATAATAGTATTACCAAGCTGAAAGAGGCATATCGGAAAGCACACCCAAAATCTGAAAATAAAACCCATTAAATAAAAACCAAATGATTTGTTAATTCGTTATAATAGTATAAAAAAATAAATATTAAAAAATATTCAGTAATCATAAAATTTTTGAATTATGCATGTAACATTTCAGGCAGTTCATTTTGCTGCAGATAACAAGTTGAAGGAGTATATCAATGAAAAACTTCAAAAATTGATAAAATTTCACCCCAAAATCCTCCAGACCACTGTATATATGAAATTAGAAAATTCAGGTACTGTTAAGGACAAAGTGATAGAGGTAAAAATGAATGTTCCAGGCAGTACATTGATTGCGTCCAATAGCGACAAAACATTTGAATCTTCGTTTGATGATGCCTTAGAAGTAATAAAAAGACAATTAAAAAGAATAAATACAAAGGCAAAAGAGGCGAGATAGTCTTAAAAAATTAATAATTTATTAAAGGAATTCGCTAAAAAGTGAGTTCCTTTTTTTTTGTCCTTGAATTTACAAAATCTATTTTAAGTTAATTAGTTATATAGTATAAAAATATATATGTGTTTTAAATTTTCATTTTTGGCAGCGTTCTTTGTTAAGTAAACGTTAAACAATTATTAATAAAATGTTTAAAAACATAAACTAAGAGTTTATATTTGCAATTTCAAGTGCTTTAAGCATTTATTATTTATTAACTTATTATCTAACAAAACAATTTTTAGTATGAAACAAGTCTTATTTATGTTGCTTGTACTCTTTGGAAGTATAAGTTTAACTTATGGACAAAGGACCGTTTCCGGAAAAGTGACGGACACTGCCGGAGAAGCGGTCATCGGAGCAAATGTTGTCGTAAAGGAAGCCAATGGTATTGGTACTATTACGGATGTTGACGGTATGTTCCAATTGGC
>CALFYH010000403.1 GCA_937952155.1 uncultured Saprospiraceae bacterium | reverse complement strand
ATCAAATAAAACATAATTTTTATGAAACTAAATTTTGTTATTTCTATAATTGTTTTGGTAATTGCAGTTGTTATATTTGCTGTAATTCGATTACGTAATGTAAAGCCCAATAAAAATTTCATTCGGATTATTAATATTATTGGACTCTGTTGTGGTTTTCTATCAACATTCTTTCTTTTAATGTCGTATTATATTTCTCCAAACAACGACATCTCCCAGCTTTACAAATTGTCAATTCCTTTTCTGATTATTTTGATATTTTTTATGAACATGAAAAGAAATGAACTTAAAAAATAGTCTTTTGTTTAAAAAGCAGGTCAAACGGAAGAAATTGAGCATTTATTCTTATCAGTATTTGTGGTTCATCGAACATTTGAGTTTCGATTTCTTCCACTTCGCCGATCTGAAATCTGTTAGTGGTAATTAAGATAAACACAACGACTAAATACGAAATATGACAAAATTTAAATTTATTCTAATAGCAACAATTTTGTTCACTTTCAGAGCAATCAATACCTATGGACAAGGTTGTAGTGATGCTGGCTTTTGTACATTAAATAGTTTTAAGCCCAACAATACGGACAGCGTTAAGGCAGCAAACAACCAAATCAAAATAGGCGCCTTCTTTGGTAAGGCTGACAACTCTATTTCCGTTTATGGTAATTATTTGGAGTACAATCGACAATTAAATAAAATAATTGGACTTGATGCAAAATTGACATCAATTGCTCAAAACGGAAATGGAATATCTACTTTCGGAGTTTCAGACATTTTTGTAAATGCTAATTTTAAAGCAATTGAAAAGGTGAAATTTACCTTAGGTGCAAAAATACCATTGTCTAATGCAAGTAAAACCTATAACAACCTTTCCCTACCAATGGACTATCAGGCAAGTTTGGGAACATTTGACCTAATATTAGGAATTGGATATGAGATTAAGAGTATCCAATTAGTTGCTGCCATTCAACAGCCTATAACACAAAATAACAATCAATTTATCGCAGCGAATTATCCAATTAATTCTGAACTGAGGACATTTCAATCAACCCATAAATTTGAAAGAAGTGGCGATGTTTTACTACGAGTCTCATATCCAATAAAAATAAACACAAAACTTTTATTTACACCGAGTATTTTGCCAATTTATCACCTGACAAACGACAAATACACTGATGAATTTAATGATAAAAAAGAAATAAAAGGTTCGCAAGGACTTACACTTAATGGTAACGTATACTTAGATTATGAAATAAACGGCAAAAATATTATTCAATTAAATTTAGGAATGCCTTTTATCTTAAGAGAGAGTAGACCTGATGGCTTGACTAGAAGTTTTATTGCGAATATAGAATACAGAATGAAATTTTAACTGGGACTTAACAAGTTTGCCAAAAGTAGGGTGTATCATACATGGTATCTTAAAAGTAATACAAATTTATAAATATTAGAATTTTAATTTACATAATATTTTAGAGGTATGAGCCAAGCGAAAGATATGTTTTTTGAATTATTAACACCAAGCATAGAGGCTATGGGCTATAAATTTAAAAAATCAAAAGGTAGTTATGATAAATTTGTTGGTGATGTATGTTATTCAATTATTTTTTCGTGGGATGGACGTGGCGGAACTACCTTTTTAAATAGTGTAAATGGGAAAGTTCATATACCTGCGATAGCTAAGGCAATCAATAAAATAATGGAAATAAGATATGAAGCAGCTGTCTGGCAAGAAGTTCAAGATAGGAATAAGAGAATTTTAATTCCTCAAATGTATAGTAGCAAGTTAATTGAATTAGGGAATATGATGCACTTTAAAGAAATGGCTGCAATGACTTTTGAAGAAAAATATCCTATGGATAAAATAACAAAAACTGTAGAAGTTGTAAGACAAGGAATAACATATGAAATAGTAGCTTTTCATAAGACCATTAATGATGAAAAAGATATTCTGAATTGGTATATAAATAAAGCAGAAGCACAAGTTAAAAAGAATGATTTTTATAATATTTGCTGCTATGCGATTCCGATAAAATTTATGTGTAAAAAGCTTAATACTGACGAGCCAAAATTTATTAATGAAATAGATTTTTTCACTAATAAATCCCCCGATGCACTTTGGAATATACAATCCTTAAATTTTACAGATTTACGTTTATTATTCAATTCTATAAAGTTTTAATCCCCAATTGTCTAGAGCGAAATAATAATTTGATGTTAGCGTAGAAAGATATTTGTCATTCATTTATAATCGAAGGCACTCATAAATTTTACTAGTTGCTCCCATTCACTTTAATACATTTCTTGCACAAAAAAAAGAGGCTAATCCTTAATGGACAGCCTCTCTATTTTAAGATTATATAGAACTTTTATAAAATCCCTTTATGCATGTTTAAATTTCTTAATAGCGGTCGTCAATCTCGGTATCACTTCAAATAAGTCACCTACCACGCCAAAATCCGCAGCTTTGAAAAACGGAGCTTCTGGATCCTTATTTATTACAACTATCACTTTACTATTATTTACACCAGCGAGGTGTTGGATCGCACCAGAAATACCTGCTGCGATATAGAGATTTGGCCTGATGGCTACGCCGGTTTGTCCTACATGCTCATGATGCGGTCTCCAGTCTGCATCAGCTACTGGTCGTGAACATGCTGTTGTTGCTCCCAAAGCAGTAGCCAATTCTTCTATGATTCCCCAGTTTTCAGGACCTTTCATACCGCGACCTGCTGATACCACCAACTCTGCTTCTGGAAGTGGCACAATACCTTCTGAAGTTTTCTTTTCCAAAACCTTTAATTTTGATGTAGGTGCCGTAACCGTAATTTGTTCAACGTCAATTGCTTGTCCACTCATATCTGGTTGCAAGCTATTGCCCATTACTGATATTACTTTATTTGGTGTATTGATCCTATACTTTACAATTGCCTTACCTGAGTACACTGATTTTGTAACACTGAAGCCATCAGCAAGATCGGGTAGGGCATTTGCTCCAGATACACTGCCTGCTTCCATTTTAATTGCCAATCTTCCTGTAAGTGCTTTGCCATTCGACGTATTGGAAAGGATGACAACATTTGCTTGATTTTCTTTGGCAATTTGAGCAATCACATGGCTGTAAGTCTGAGCATCAAATTCATTTGGGGTTAATCCATTGGCTTGTAGTACTTTATTTAGACCACATTTGCCTAGATCGCCGGCATTAGTTGCACTACCTAAGATAAGTCCTATGGCATTGGTTCCCATCGATGATGCCAATTTGGCTCCATAAGTTGCTACTTCAAACCCTGATTTTTTGATATGTCCATTAGGATTTTCTATATATATTAATACTGACATTGCTTATTAATTTTTCTTTTAAATTATATAACTTTTGCTTCTTCATGGAGCAATCTTACCAATTCATCCATATTTTCTGGGTCGATGAGTTTGACGCCAGATTTTGCAGGAGGCAATACGAATTTTTGTGTTGAAACTCGTACTTCACCACTTATTGGGGCAATAACTTCCAATGGTTTATTTTTTGCCATCATGATCCCTTTCATATTGGGAATACGCTGTTCGGCCATGCCCTTAGCTGCTGAAAGAACAAATGCACCTTCTACTTGACATACTTCTTCACCACCTTCTATTTCTCTTGTCACAGTACTGATTCCACCTTGTACATCCAATTTATTGGTATAGGAGACATATGGTAGATCCATCAATTC
>CALFYH010000402.1 GCA_937952155.1 uncultured Saprospiraceae bacterium | reverse complement strand
GGTATCTTCGAAGCGGGAATCTCTCGGCAGCATGAGATGGTTGCATTGCAAAAGATTATCAGACCGGATATCGGATTGTTTACGACTTTGGGTGATGCGCATAATGAAGGATTTGAAGACCAAGCGACCAAACTGGCTGAAAAACTTATACTTTTTAAGGATGCGAAAACAATCATTTTTAATGAGGACAATATTGAAGTCAGTAATGCAATAAAACATAAATTTGGTGATAGAAATCTTTTGAGCTGGGGCCAAAGTTCTGATGCTACGTTATTTCAAATTCTAGATGTAGTAACTACAAGCCATGAGTCACGGATAGAGATCTTATTTCAAGAAAAACTAAATATCATTCACATTCCATTTGCAGATGGAGCTTCTATTGAGAATGCTATGCATTGTGTTGCATTTTTACTCTATTTGGAATACAGTCTTGAGTTTATCGAAACAGGAATGAAGCGCCTTCAGAATATTCCTATGAGGCTCGAAATGAAGAATGGTATCCAAGGAAGTATTTTGATAAATGATACCTATAATGCAGATTTACAGTCTTTTAAGATAGCTATTGAGTTTTTATCTCAGCAGGCTGGTCAAAGAGAGAAAATGGTCATCCTTTCAGATTTTATGCAAACAGGATTGACACCTGAGCAATTAAATCTACAATTGGCCAACCAAATACAGAACCATCAAATACAAGAAGTAATTGCGGTAGGTAAAGGTGTAGCAGAAATTTCAAGGTTTTTGGGAGATAAAGTCCAGTTCCAAGCTTATGAAAATACTGATCAGCTTCTTAAAGCGATTTCGACAATTGATATATATCAAAAAGCGATATTGGTAAAAGGAGCACGTTCATTTCAATTAGAGAAAGTCATTCACGCACTTTCAGATAAAGGCCATACTGCGACGCTGGAGACTGATCTTCAAGCAGTAGAGCATAATTTGGGTGTATTTTCTAAACATTTAAAATCCGAAATACAGATTATTGTCGTCATTAAAGCTTCAGCTTATGGCAGTGGCAGTGAAGAATTGGCCAAATTTTTAGAATTCAAAAAAGTACCATATCTAGCTGTCGCATTTATAGACGAAGGCATTCAACTCAGAAAATCAGGTATTCAGATTCCGATTATAATCCTAAATCCAGATAGAAATGGTGTACTAGAAATGACAAAATACAATCTGGAACCAGAAGTCTATTGCTTAGAACAATTGGAGGATATCACTACTTTTTTGTCAAGAGAAACTAGCTCGACACTTAATATTCACATCAAAATGGATACAGGAATGCATCGCCTTGGATTCAGTGAAGATGAAATCCTACCCATGATACAAATATTGTCTGAATATAGATCACAGCTCA
>CALFYH010000401.1 GCA_937952155.1 uncultured Saprospiraceae bacterium | reverse complement strand
CAAAGGAACTGATATCTCAAACCATAATGCCTGTACAGACATCTGATACAGGGGATGAAGTGCTACGAATGATGCAAGTGTATCATGTGCGTCACTTACCTATTGTTAATCATGTTCAATTGCTCGGTGTTGTTTCTGAAGAAGATGTACTGATTCACGATACTGATGAGGCCGTAGGTACATACAGACTTTCTTTTTTGCGTCCGTTTTGTTTTAGGGATGATCACCTTTTTGAGGTAATGGCGAAGATGGGCAGATTTAAACTCACCATTATTCCAGTCATCGACAAAGACGAAACCTATCTTGGAGTTATAACGATGGAAGATTTGCTCCAGTATTTCGCAAGTTATTTTTCTTTTGCAGATACAGGAAGCATATTAGTGATAGAGACATCAAGAAGCCACTATTCATTGGCAGAAATAGCTCGAATTGCTGAAGCAGAAGATGTAAATATTCTGAGTAGTTTTGTACAGAGTATTCCTGATACTCAACGTATAAACATCACATTAAAACTCAATAGGCAAGATATATTAGGTCTAAAAGCAAGTTTGGAGCGATTTGGGTATGAAGTGGCTGCTACTTATGCCGAGGTCGAATATTCCGATGGTCTCAAGGACCGATATGATTCGCTTATGTCTTATCTTAATGTGTGACAAGGACATGGTGTTACATGTGTCAATTAAGGCACTTATACTTAGAATTTCACATTTGATTCTAAGGAAAAACTATTTCGTATTACTCATTTTGTTAGCGGGAAAGTTGACAGCTCAGACCAACTTTGTCATCATAGATTCGGTGCATGTACTTGGGTTGAATAAGACCAAAAAGTCTGTCGTAATGCAGGAAACGGATCTCCACCCAGGTGATACTATAGCATTAGATCAGTTGGCCAAAAGACTCAATTCCAATGAAAAAAGATTACAAAGTGCTGGATTATTTACTCTTGCCACCATCAATGTCAGAAATTGGAATACAGACTTGAATACATGTAATATTGAAATCAAAGTGCAAGAAAATTGGTATATTTATCCGTATATCATTTTTGAGCTTGCGGATCGAAATTTTAATGTTTGGCATAAAGAATTTAATTATTCCTTTTCTAGAGTCAATTATGGTCTAGCGCTTACACATATTAATTTTACAGGACACAAAGACAAGTTTAAAGCCAAGATACAAGCTGGATATCTTAGGAAGTTGGAATTATCGTATGAGTACCCATATATTTGGGGAAATTGGGGATTGTCTGCAAATGTTCTTTACACAGAAAGCCGAGAAGTTGCGTACAAAAGTGTCAACAATAAACCTGTGTTTTATAAAAACCAAAATAACAATAAGGTATTTTTTCAACATAAAGCGAGTGCAACACTTCATTATAGAGGTAGTGCACGTTATTTTCAGTCGTTGAGACTAGAATTTATTCAAGCTAGAATAGATAGTCATGTAAGTGATTTTTTGAATCCATATTATTTTGATGATTCCCAAAGCGATTTTAAATATCTTTTGCTTGATTTTGTCTCAAAATATGACAATACCTTGTACCCATTATATCCACTTGGTGGCTATAAAGTAGAATTTAATTTGAGAAAAGAAGGCTTAGGCTTTTTGGGAGATGGAGATAATTCTTGGTTTACTTTATTGGGAGAAAGACATACACCTATTTTTTCATCCCTTATTCTAAGTAATAGACTCAAATTTAAGCTTCAACTACAAAAAAATCCAATTTCTTATTTTCTAAATACCGGCATTGGTTACAGTGATAATGAAATCACGGGCTATCAATTGTATGTCTTGGATGGGAAAAGTTTTGTATTATCTAAGAATTCCTTGAAACTTAAGGTTTTGGATCATGATATCAAGACTTTTATATTTATGCCTAAATATTATAAGGTCATGAATACTAAGTTGTTTTTGCGTTTCAATTTTGATGTTGGGATGAGCCACGACCCAGTTTTCGGTGAAGGAAACTCGTTGTCAAACTCTTGGCAATATGGTTATGGCCCAGGTATTGACCTGATCTTATTTAATAATTTTATGTTTTCAGCTGAGTTAGGTATAACGCGATTTGGAGAAAAAGGTATCTTTTTTGACAGTGGTATCAATTTTTAAATAATAAAATTGAAATTTTATAAAGTTATACCTAGTTCTTTTGCTTTCTCTAGCAAATATTGATACGCTGGTTCATATTCATTTGCGATTACTCCATCTAAGATTGCTTCTCGAATCGCAGTTTTCAAAATTCCCACTTCTCTTGAAGGTGGCAATCTAAATAAACGCATTATCTCGTCCCCAGTAATAGGCGGCTGCCAATTTCGCAAGTGATCTTTGGTCTCTACATCTTTTATTTTTTCCGTAAGGACTTGATAATTTTCCTTGTATTTAGAAACTTTACCTTCGTTTTTGGACGTAATATCTGCTTTGCAGAGTGTCATCAGGTCTTCGATATCTTCACCCGCATCGAAAAGCAACCTACGTACTGCAGAGTCAGATACTTTTTCATTTGTCAGTGCGATAGGTCGTAAATGGAGCAAGACCAATTTTTGAACATATTTCATTTTATGATCCGTAGGCAAGCGCATCTTTTTGAAGATTCTAGGCACCATTGCAGCTCCTAATGCTTCGTGGCCATGAAATGTCCATCCCAAGGCAGGATCAAATCTTTTAGTTGGTGGCTTGGCTATGTCATGCAAAATTGCAGCCCATCTGAGCCAAATATTTTTACTTTCCCTACAGACGTTTTCCAATACTTCAAGGGTATGATAAAAATTGTCTTTGTGACCAATATTATTTTTGATCTCTACACCATGTAGTGCTGCCATTTCTGGAAATATCAGATGTAATAATCCAGTATCAAATAGTAATTTAAAGCCGATTGATGGATGTTCAGAAGCTATGATCTTTTCAAGTTCTGTACTGATACGTTCCCTTGAAATTATGGCAATTCTATTCTTGTTTCTTGCGATCGATTTGAGTGTTTCTTCTTCTATATAAAATTCAAGTTGCGTAGCAAAACGAATGGCTCTCATCATCCTGAGTGGATCATCTGCAAATGTTTTGTCTGGATCCATCGGTGTTCTGATGATCTTATGCTCTAGATCGTAAAATCCATTAAAAGAATCTATTATTTGGCCGTAGTCTTCTTCATTGAGACTTACAGCTAGTGCATTGATCGTGAAATCTCGTCTGTTCTGATCATCTTCAAGACTACCGTTTTCTACTGCGGGTTTTCTAGAATCGGGACTATATGATTCTTTTCGCGCACCTACAAATTCGATTTCTAGGTCTTTGTGCCTTATCATTGCCGTTCCAAATCTTTTATATACAACGATATAGGGTAGTGGACGAAGCTTTGAAGCTAATCTCTCAGCGAGTGCTATACCATCACCTACACAGACAACATCGAGATCTTTGGACTCACGCGCGAGCAGTCTATCACGGACATAACCACCAACTACATAAACTGGCAAATTAAGTTCCTTAGCGGATAGCTGAATAAGTTCGAAAATCTTTCTTTCGTAATCTTTAATTTTGAAAACCATGAAAAGACTGTTTACACTAAAAGGCTTGATTCTTGATAATGTTCTTTGATTTCATCAAGCAAGCTATGCAAAACAGAAGGATCCATTTCTGACACTAAACGAGCTCTGAAATCCTTGATGCCCGGTAAATCTCTGAAATAATTTGTGTAATGTCGTCGCATCTCTACGATTCCAACACGTTCTCCTTTCCATTCGATACTTTTGATGAGATGTTTTCTGGCAACTTCGACTCTTTCTTCTATTTGCGGTGCTTCAAGTATAGTGCCGTATTTAAAATAATGTTTTATATCCCTGAATATCCAAGGATAACCAATACTCGCTCGACCAATCATGATGCCATCTACACCATATCTGTTTTTATACTCTAATGCTTTCTGAGGTGAGTCAATGTCGCCATTACCGAAAATAGGAATATGAATGCGTGGATTATTTTTAACCTTGCCGATGAGTGTCCAGTCAGCTTCACCTTTGTACATTTGTTTTCGGGTACGGCCATGAATAGAAAGTGCTTTTATCCCAATATCTTGGAGCCTTTCTGCCACTTCT
>CALFYH010000400.1 GCA_937952155.1 uncultured Saprospiraceae bacterium | reverse complement strand
GACAAGAAATGAAAAGATCATAAAGAATATCAAAATAATCAGCACACCTTGACTCTGACTACCATTACTGGAATGAAATAGAAAATGTCTTTCAGCAACGATGACAATTCCACTCACAAAAGCTATAAAAAGGCTAACAATAATATTGCCAGTTAATACTGAATTTTTATATTTAAATGAATAAAAGTATAAGACAATACTTGCCAGTGGATAAAGAGTGATAAGTGGTAAATTTTGAGTTTGGTATGCAATATACACTGAAATGAGCAAGCCTATTACTATAATTGATTTATAGTAAATCCAACCATTTGTAATGGTAATAGGGTAGGGAATGTAGGTTTTGTGAGGCTTATTAATCATATCAGCTTTAAAGTCAGCAATATCATTGATAATATAACCACCTGCTGCAATAATTACTGTGGTCAATATAAACAAATATAATTTTATACCTTGTAAAGCAGTGTTTACTTCAAGACCTCCAAATAAGTAATAGTAAATAATACCTTGAGTAAGTGCAATCATCAAAAGATTTTTAGGTCTTATGATGTTAAAGTACGCTGATATGGTTTTTAAAAATTCCACTTTCCTTGAAGTCGCATGACATGCTCTATTACTTCTCTAACACATCCATGCCCACCTTTAAATGGTGATATATACATGGCTTTTTGTAGATTTTCAGTCGCAGCATCGCAAGGGCAGGCAGAAATACCTACTTTGTCATATAATATCAAATCTGGGATATCATCACCCATATATAATATTTCTTTCTTTTCAAGTTTGAGATTTTCCACCAAATCTTGAAATGCTTCAGTTTTTTCCGAAAGCTTGTCATATATATATGGAATGCCCAATAGTTCAAAACGTTTTCTGACTCCTGTAGAAAATCCTTTTGTAATGATGGCGACTTTATAACCATTTTCCAAGGCTATTTTTACTGCTTGACCATCGCGGGTATTCATGGTGCGCAGCAATTCACCCGATTCAGTCACGATTACTTCACTATTAGTAAACACACCATCCACATCAAAAACAAATGTAGTGATGTGATTAAATAAACTGTGGTCCATATCTATTGATTATCGCGCCATTCATAAACCCATTTGGCTTGTATTTGTTCCAAGTGCGATTCATTACAATCTTCACGTTTACCTACGAAATTGGGAATTTCTAATACCCAATCCAATAAATCAGTGAATCGAATCCTAAAAATCTTGCCTTCATCAAATTCATCCCCAAATTTTTCATACAACTTCATACCAATATCTTCGTGGTCGTTCCAATTTATTGGGAGATTGTCAATGTCTTCAAAAGCCATAATTGTGATTTTATTATTCCAAATTTTGCGTTAACAACAAGAACAAATCAATTCACCCATTTGTTTAGCTCAATAACTTCTTAGTCAGTCGAATATTTTTATTGTAATTTTTTACATTCTTTTCAAGGAGAATAATATTATATATTGAATTTCAAATAATTATAATTGAGTTTTGATAAGAACTTTCAAAATGCCAATAATTTTTATCAATTTTTTTAAATAAATTTTTTTTATATTCGGAAAAGATATACCTTTGCATCGCTTTTGGAAAAAGTTCCATTTGTAGTTTGAAATATTGAAGTTTTTTTCATAGCATGCCGATGTAGCTCAGTTGGCCAGAGCAGCTGATTTGTAATCAGCGGGTCGGGGGTTCGAATCCCTCCATCGGCTCCAAATGGGAGAGGGGATGCGCCGAAGTTGGAGAGTCGGGACAGACTGTAAATCTGTTGTCTTATGGCTGAATAGGTTCGAATCCTATCATCCCCACAACTGCTCTCTGAAAAGAAGTTTGACAGAATTGCGGAAGTAGCTCAGTTGGTAGAGCATCAGCCTTCCAAGCTGAGGGTCGCGGGTTCGAGTCTCGTCTCCCGCTCTAAATTTTAGAGCATAGAATGTTTTATATCTTTAAGAATTACAAATAGAACGATTAAACGTAATCATTCTAACATAAAATGAAGGGAACAAAAATTGGTACATTCCAATTTGCCTAGCTCATAAGCCGATGTAGCTCAGGGGTAGAGCACTTCCATGGTAAGGAAGGGGTCAAGGGTTCAAATCCCTTCATTGGCTCATATTATTGTTTATCATTTATTACTAATATTTAAAGTTCAGAAAAATTTTCACTGATGGCTAAATCAACATTTGTAAGAACCAAACCACACGTAAATATCGGAACGATTGGTCACGTTGACCACGGTAAGACAACACTTACTGCCGCAATCACTTACGTGCTTTCTGAAAAGGGCTTTGCAGAGAAGAAGGATTATGATTCTATCGACGCAGCTCCTGAAGAAAAAGAAAGAGGTATCACAATCAACACAGCACACGTTGAGTATGAAACCGAAAACAGACACTATGCTCACGTAGATTGTCCTGGTCACGCCGATTATGTAAAAAACATGGTGACTGGTGCTGCTCAAATGGATGGTGCGATTTTAGTTTGTGCAGCTACAGATGGTCCTATGCCTCAAACAAGAGAGCATATCCTTCTTGCTAGACAGGTAGGTGTACCTGCTGTAGTTGTATTTATGAATAAAGTAGATCTTGTGGATGATCCAGAGATGTTAGAACTTGTTGAAATGGAATTAAGAGAGTTATTAAGCTCTTACCAATTTGACGGTGACAATGCTGCGATTATTCAAGGTTCTGCTATCAAGGCTCTTGAAGGAGATGCAGGTGCAAAACAAAAGATCCTTGATCTTATGGCAGCTGTAGATGCTCAAATTCCTGAGCCAGTAAGAGACGTAGATAAGACTTTCCTTATGCCTATCGAAGACGTATTTTCTATCACAGGTAGAGGTACTGTTGCAACAGGTAGAATAGAAAGAGGTGTTATCAATACAGGTGATCCAGTTGAGATCATCGGTATGATGAAGCCTGGCGACAAGCCATTAAACTCTACAGTTACTGGAGTTGAGATGTTCAGAAAGATCCTTGAAAGAGGTGAAGCTGGAGATAACGCTGGTATCCTTTTGAGAGGTATTGAAAAAGATGCAATCAGAAGAGGTATGGTTATCATCAAACCAGGTTCTGTAAAACCACATGCTCACTTCAAGTGTGAGATCTATGTACTTGGTAAAGATGAAGGAGGAAGACATACTCCATTCTTTAACGGTTATAGACCTCAGTTCTATTTCAGAACAACAGACGTTACTGGTGATGTTACCCTTCCTGCAGGAGTAGAAATGGTAATGCCAGGTGATAACGTTTCACTTGAGGTTAAATTGATAAGTCCAATCGCAATGGAGAAAGGTCTTCGTTTCGCGATCAGAGAAGGAGGTAGAACTGTTGGTGCAGGTCAGGTTACTGAAATCATTGCATAATAGTCTTCCGACATATAAATTTAATGAAAATTAAGTGCTTTTAGGAGCACTTAATTTTTCATTTTTTGTGAATGTTTGATTTCACATTCTTAGGGGAGTAGCTCAATTGGTAGAGTGGCGGTCTCCAAAACCGTAGGTCGCAGGTTCGAGCCCTGTCTCCCCTGCAATTTTGTAATAATATTCTGTTTTTCAGAAAGTTTAAATGAATAGATAATAGATCATGGAGAATATCAGACTATATCTCAGAGAGAGTTATGACGAGCTTATCAATCACGTCACTTGGCCTACTTGGCCTGAATTGTTCAGTAGTGCAAGACTTGTTATTGTATCTACTATTATCATCTCATTAATCATTTTCCTTTTCGATTTTATAGCTAATAATTTATTGAAGTTTATTTACGAACTTTAATTTATGATGCTTTAATTATATTAAGATGTCAGAAGATAAAAAATGGTATTCATTACGGGTAGTAAGCGGTAAGGAGAAGAGCATTAAAGAACGTATTGAGTTGGAAATCCAGCGCAATAACTGGAATGATGTGGTTACCCAAGTATTGGTACCATCTGAGAAAGTTTACAAAATCAGAAACGGCAAAAAAGTAATTCTTGAACGCAATATCCTTCCAGGGTACATTTTGGTAGAAGCAGTGTTTCAAAAATTCTCTGGCGAAATGGTACAAACCATAAGTAATGTTGCCAACGTAATCCACTTTTTAGGAAAAACACATCCAATTCCAATGTCACAGGCTGAGGCTAATCGTATGTTGGGTAAAGTGGATGATTCTCAAGAAGTTACAGCCGCTATGATAGAACCATTTATTGTTGGAGAGACAATCAAAATTATTGATGGTCCTTTCAATGATTTTGTTGGTGATGTCAAAGAAGTGAACGAAGACAAAAAGAAATTGAAAGTTATTGTAAAGATTTTCGGCAGAGGTACAGAAGTTGAGCTGAATTACATGCAAGTCGAAAAACAATCATAAAAAAGGAATTGACTTTAGATCAATCGTGATGCTTCCCTAAAGTCGATGTATTAATTTTAATAAACCAGTAAACAAAAATGGCAAAAGAAATTCAAACATATGTAAAGCTTCAGGTGAAAGGTGGAATGGCTAATCCCGCACCACCAGTAGGACCTGCTTTAGGTTCTAAAGGCTTGAATATTATGGAGTTCTGTAAAAGATTTAATGCAGAGACTCAGGATTCTATGGGTAAAGTTTTACCTGTTTTAATCACCGTATATAAAGATAAGTCTTTTGATTTTATCATTAAAACTCCACCAGCTGCAGCACAGTTGATGGAATTAGCGAAGCTAAAAAGTGGTTCAGCACAGCCTAATAGAAATAAAGTTGGTTCTGTTTCTTGGGACCAAATTAGAGGTATTGCTGAAAACAAAATGAAAGATCTAAATGCTTTTACAGTGGAATCTGCCATGAGCATGGTAGCTGGGACTGCTAGAAGTATGGGGATCACTGTTTCAGGTGACGCACCTTGGGCAAAAGGCGGCATAGCTGAAGAAAATTAATTTTTTTTAACTGGTAAGGGAGTTATATTAAGTATAATTATAACGCTAATACCTTAAATATTTTATTAATGGCAAAAGTAAGTAAAAAAAGGCAAGTCGTCAATGCTAAAATTGATGCAACGAAACTTTACAGTCTTAGAGATGCTGCAGCATTAGTAAAGGAGATTAATACCGCAAAATTTGATGCATCAGTAGATGTACACGTGAGATTGGGTGTTGATCCTCGTAAAGCTGACCAAGCAATAAGAGGTACAGTTTCTTTACCACACGGTACTGGAAAGGTTAAAAGAGTGTTGGTTTTGTGTACACCTGATAAAGAAGCGGAAGCTAAAGCGGCAGGTGCAGATTATGTTGGATTAGATGAGTTTATCACTAAGATCAGCCAAGGTTGGACCGATGTAGATGTTATCATAGCTATGCCTAGTGTAATGGCTAAAGTGGGTCAAATCGGTAGAATCCTTGGACCAAGAGGCTTGATGCCTAACCCAAAAACTGGTACAGTAACCTTGAATGTAGGTGCTGCTGTAGAAGAAGTTAAAGCTGGTAAAATTTCATTTAGGGTTGATAAGTATGGTATTATCCATTCACCTATCGGTCGTGTTTCATTTACTGCTGAGAAATTAGCTGAAAATGCTATTGAGTTAATCTCAACTCTTGAAAAAATGAAGCCTTCTACCGCTAAAGGAACATACATGAAGGGTATATCCATGGCGAGTACAATGAGTCCAGGTATTTCAATTGACACAAAAACCATTAGATAAACCCTATAAATATTAAGATATGACACGTACAGATAAAGGTTTATTAATACAGGAGTTAAAGGAGAAGTTCGAAAACTCATCATATTTTTATGTAACAGATGCTTCTACACTTTCTGTTGCTAAGATAAATCAGTTGAGAAGGACATGCTTTGAAAAAGGCATTGAAATCAAAACTGTAAAAAATACCTTGGCTATTCAAGCAATGGGTGAACTTTCTGAAAACAAAAACTTTAAAGCAATATTTGATGCTTTCAAAGGACAAAGTACAGTCTTGTTTTCGAATGACGGAAAATTACCAGCTTCGGTAATTAAGGAATTTCGTGGTAAGGATGAGAAGCCTGTATTAAAGGCAGCATATATAGACTCAGACATTTTCTTTGGTGATGACCAATTAGAAATTCTTACCAAACTTAAGACAAAGAACGAATTGATTGGCGATGTAATATTTATGTTACAATCTCCAGCTCAAAACGTGATCAGTGCATTGAAGTCAGGTGGTTCAACCATAGCTGGTGTATTGAAAACTTTAGAAGAAAGAGGATAATTTATTCCTAAATATATTAGAATGTTACGTTATAGCTTCCAACATTAACGCATTTTTTTTAAAATTTAAAATTTATTAAAACCATTATATCATGGCAGATTTAAAATCATTCGCAGAGCAATTAGTTAACTTAACTGTTAAAGAAGTAAGTGAATTAGCTCAAATATTGAAGGACGAATATGGTATCGAACCTGCTGCAGCAGCAGTAGCAGTAGCAGCTCCAGCAGCAGGCGGTGCAGCAGCAGACGCTCCAGCTGAAAAGACTGAGTTTGACGTACATTTGACTTCTGCAGGTGCAAACAAACTTGCAATTGTTAAAGAAGTTAAAACATTGCTTAACCTTGGTTTGAAGGAAGCTAAAGACTTAGTTGATGCAGCTCCATCATTATTGAAGGCAGGAGCATCAAAAGCAGAAGCTGACTCTATCAAGGCGACCCTTGAAGGAGCAGGAGCTTCTGTTGATCTTAAATAATATAATAAGGTCTTTAGGGCTTAATTTCAGAAGTTAAGTCTGAAAAACAAATGATATCTGGCTTAACCGACCTCAGGTTGGTTAAGCCTATCGTCATTAAAGAGTTATTTTTTTTTGAACAATACTGATCGTTTTGTTCTTTATTTAACGAATTGTGCTAAACAAATAACAAAAGTATGACATCAAACGGAGTCGCAACCGCAGCCGGAAATAGTAGGGTCAACTTCGGCAAAATTAAATTAGCTAATCAATATCCTGATCTTCTAGAGATTCAAATTAAGTCTTTTCAGGAATTTTTTCAGTTAGAAACTACACCAGAAAATAGAGGTAATGAGGGCTTGTATCGTGTGTTTCAAGAGAATTTCCCGATTTCTGATGCACGAAACATTTTTGTTCTCGAATTTCTTGATTACTTCATAGATCCTCCAAGATACACAATCGAAGAGTGTATGCAAAGAGGACTTACTTATAGCGTTCCGCTTAAGGCAAAACTCAGGCTTTCATGTAATGATGAAGAGCATGTAGATTTTCAGACTATTGTTCAAGATGTTTTTCTTGGTAATATACCATATATGACCAATAAGGGAACATTCATGATCAATGGTGCTGAAAGAGTCGTAGTTTCTCAGCTTCATAGATCTCCTGGGGTATTTTTTAGTCAGACTTTTCATCCCAACGGAACAAAAATATTTTCTGCAAGAGTAATTCCTTTCAAGGGTGCTTGGATGGAATTTGCAACTGATATCAACTCTGTAATGTATGCGTACATTGATAGGAAGAAAAAGTTTCCAGTAACCACGCTACTTCGCGCCATTGGATTTGATTCGGATAGAGATATTCTTAATCTTTTTGATTTGGCAGAAGAGATTTCTACTGACAAACAGTCTTTGAAGGAAGCGATTGGACGTAAACTTGCTGCCAGGGTACTTCGTAAATGGACTGAAGATTTCGTAGATGAGGATACTGGTGAAGTTGTCACTATAGAACGTAACGAAATCATTCTCGAAAGAGATGTGGTTCTTGACGAAGACAACATTGAGTTGATTACTGATGTGGATATTGATATGATCATTCTTCAAAAAGAGAATCTTGAAGAAGATTATTCTATTATATATAATACATTACAAAAAGATCCTTCTTCTTCAGAAGTAGAAGCGGTTACACAGATCTATCGTCAATTAAGAGGTACAGATCCACCAGATGAAGAAACAGCTCGTGGTATTATTGACAAGTTGTTTTTCTCAGACAAGCGTTATAACTTAGGTGAAGTTGGTAGGTATAAAATCAACCGTAAACTTAAGTTAGACATCAGTAGAGACACATTGGTATTGACCAAAGAGGATATCATTTCTATTGTAAAATACTTGGTAAGTCTTGTAAATCAAAAGGCGGAGCTTGATGATATCGACCACTTGGCAAATCGACGCGTACGTACCGTAGGCGAACAATTATATGCTCAGTTTGGTGTAGGACTTGCCAGAATGACGAGAACTATTCGTGAAAGAATGAATGTTCGTGATAATGAGGTATTTACGCCGATTGATCTTATCAATGCGCGTACTTTGTCATCTGTGATAAATTCTTTTTTTTGAACGAGTCAGTTATCTCAGTT
>CALFYH010000399.1 GCA_937952155.1 uncultured Saprospiraceae bacterium | reverse complement strand
ACCCCAAACCCCAAACCCCAAACCCCAAACCCCAAACCCCAAACCCCGAGTTAGTGCAAATCTTAAAGTAGTCCTTTTTATTAAATTTCATCATTAAGCCCAAACTCCTGCGACGCTTTTTGAATGAGTACTTTCTGTACAGTAGTCTTATTTTTGTTGAACAGTTTGGCGACTCCTTCAGCAATAGTCTCGTCGAATTTTTTCCTAAAGTCGTGGCTCTTCTTGAGCTGGCTGGTAATCTTCTCAATAGAGTCCGTCATGTCAAAACTATTATTTTCTTTATTCGCCTCGAACACCTCGAAAAAGTGGATGAAAAAGTCGTAGTTGAAGAAAAAAAAGATACTATAATTCCACCATTAACCTACGTTATCAAAGAAAAAAACTTTGCTTTCAATTTTGATGAAAGTCAAGAATTATCCGCAGTTTTGGACAAAGCAACGGCAACCGATAAATTGGTCTTTGTGGATATTAATGCAAAATGGTGTACTCCATGCAAATTGATGCAACGCGATGTTTATACCCATCAGGAGACAGCAGCATATTTCAATGATCATTTTATCAATTATATGGTGGATGCTGACACGTTAGAAGGTCCCGACCTCAGGCTTATTTACGATATCAAAACGATACCTACCCTACTGTGGTTGGATAATAAAGGCAGAGTGGTGCACAAAAAAGAAGGCGCTTGCTATCATGCAGAGCTCATCCGTAATGCCGAAATAGCATTACAGTCCAAGAAAAATTAAAGATTATTTGCTTGCCTTTTTATGGTCTTCCAAAAACTTGGCAAGTCCGATATCGGTAAGTGGATGATTTAGCAATCCTAAGATACTACTCAATGGGCATGTGACAACATCAGCACCAGCTTTGGCAGCTTGGACGATGTGCAACGGAGTTCTGATTGATGCAGCAAGGATCTCAGTAGAATATCCCTGTATAGAATAAATGGAAACTATCTCTTCGATAAGCTTCATTCCATCCCAATTGATGTCATCGACTCTACCTACAAATGGAGAAAGATATGTAGCACCTGCCTTAGCAGCTAGTATAGCCTGACCTGCTGAAAAAACAAGGGTACAATTGGTATTTATCCCAACTTCCGAAAAGTATGAGATGGCCTTGATACCTTCTCTAATCATAGGGACCTTTACGACGATATTTTCGGCAAGATCGGCCAAGA
Source organism: uncultured Saprospiraceae bacterium (assembly GCA_937952155.1). GTDB lineage: Bacteria > Bacteroidota > Bacteroidia > Chitinophagales > Saprospiraceae > OLB9. The sequence continues at coordinate 11,167 of CALFYH010000399.1, read as the reverse complement.
CTTTGCCCTCTTCGATCATACCTTTGTAATCTGTGGAGATAACCTCAGCACTTACATCACCTTCTACGATTTTACATATTTTTTTATAGTGGGCAAGAATATTTTTATCGCCAGTTATGCCTTCTTTTGCCATTAATGATGGATTTGTCGTAACACCATCGAGGATACCTAGGTCCATGGCTTCTTTGATTTGATCAAGATTGGCTGTATCAATAAAAAATTTCATATGCCTGTGAGATTGTGTGGAAAGGATATAAACTAAAATGTGAGGAAACACACCGCACCGCTCAACTTCCTACCCTTGCTGCATTTCTGCCCTGGGGGAGTTCGGAAGGAGCTGGTCGTATGCCCCTCACGCCGCAAAGGTATGAGGATTTTTGAGATATCAAAAACTAAATCCAAGAAAATGTTTTATTAAAATATGTTGGGGCAAAATCATTTTCGTCTTTTGAAAAATAAAGTTTCGCCAGATTGTAGCATTTGCTGCCATATAAGGGAATCCACTTTGTCCTTTCTGTTGGTTTCGATTACTAAAATATCTGATAACAAATCAATCTTCCCACCATATTTGGTCTGTTTTGTGACCTTTTGTATTTGCGGATGCCAATAAAATGATTCGTCTTCAATAAATACATATTGATTTTTCAAATTACTCAAATCTGTATCTTCCATGCTTTGTACCCAAGCATTGACATCATAATAATACAATTGAAAAGGATATCTTTTAAAATTTAGAAAGGTAAAATATATGGTTATTGTCAGCATGATCAGTACTACCATATTTTTCCAAAACCTTGTACGGTCTTTTATTAACGAAATAATAATGAGAAATAAAATAACCCAATAAAACCAACATTGGATGATCACGTTCCGATAAAATGGTATTTTTTTAATAATCATGCTGACCGCTATGAAACCAAAAACCAGACTTAAAAACATCCTTAATAAAAGGATTTGTTCCTTTTGTTTAGACATGACAACCAAACCAACTGGCAAAATTATAAGGATGACAGCCAACCAAGTGGAAGTTCCAGAACCAAACCATTCATTGAATAAGCCTTGGAAATAGTTGCTTAGAAAAAATGATTGGAAAAATTCGGATGTTGTCAATTCTGTAGGAGCAGCCACATATTTATTGGCTACGACCGATTGCCATCCTGAAAATGTAACTATAGGTATATACAAAATCAAAGATAAGATAAGTATCCTGATGGACGCATAAATAAATCTAAAGTCAAGAGTGCGATAAGATTTACCTGATAAGATTACAAAAACGCTCAATCCAACCCAAAAAAAGAAAAATGATGGTATCGTCCACATGCCCAATGCCATGACAATTACATAAGTAGAGAGATCTCTGGTATCTTTGGTTTTTAGATAAAAATACACCTGCTCAAAGGCAATCCATGCCAACAATAATTGCAAACTATATCCGCGTGCCTGTGTTGCAAAACCAATGATAGGAAAAATGGTCGATAACAGCAGTATAAACACCAATTTTATAAAAATGTCAGACTCAAACTGACCAATAAACGTCCACATCCGCACCAAAATTATAGAAAACGACAATCCAGAAATCACTCTTCCGGTCCACATCAAATCATCATGGAATATTGACAACCAGTGGTTTAATGCATTGAAAAAAATGTGATTGTTTGGTAATGGATAAAAACTAATGGTTTGAAAAAATGGTTTAGATGCAAAATTGATGGCAGAAAACACTTCATCAGTTGCATATGCTGCCCTACTCTGCCCAAAGAACCAAATCAACATTCCAAGCATGAAAATCATTAAGTCCACCTTGGAGTTGCTCCAATTGATTGGGGAAAAGGATTGGGTTTTTATGTCTAGTTTTATATTCCTAGTTGAAATTGCAACAATTAATGACATAATAAACAAAATCCAAATATAGGTCTCACCAAACCCTTTAGTCTGAGAAGTAAAAAAAATACTTGACCACACATCATTTTTATAAAAGTTAGGTTCTAGATTTTGATACCAATCTACTAGGACTTGATATTCACTACTTGTATACCAAATCCCATATAATAGAACTAAGACACTAGTCAAGGACCAGAAAATAGGTACTATACAGTTGATTGTGCGATTCATCTTACAAATGTAAGAAAATGAAACCAAATCACAGTTGGAAATCCCACTAACAAACTTTAAAATTAATCCATCAAAAAACTATTATAATTCCAATTTATTGGGCATTAAAATCAAATATAAACATAAATTAAATCACTAAACAATATAAATGTCTAACTTAGCACTTCACAACATGATTAATAAATCAAAATGCCGTCATACACTATTTCAGGTCAAATCATTGACATCATAAATAAAGTCATTTTCAAAGGTGTAATTGTCGTAGAAAATGGGAAAATAAGCGAAATTTTACCTTCTGAAACTGTAGATGATCAATATATTTTGCCTGGTTTCATAGATGCACATATCCATATCGAAAGCTCGATGGTAACACCTTATGAATTCGCACGCACGGCATTGGGACACGGCACGATAGCTACAGTATCTGATCCTCATGAAATAGCCAATGTTTGTGGGCTGGAAGGTGTGCAATATATGATCGAAAATGCCAAAGATGCCAAGCTGAAATTTCACTTCGGTGCACCATCATGTGTTCCCGCCACCGCTTTTGAAAATGCAGGTGCCACGATTGGACCATCGGATATTGAAGAGTTGATGCAATCCACTGACATCTGGTATCTGTCAGAAATGATGAATTATCCCGGTGTCTTGGCCAATGATCCAGAGATCCTTGCAAAGATAGCTTCAGCGCATAAATACGGCAAACCTGTAGATGGGCATGCACCAGGACTAAGAGGTGATAATGCGAGAAAATATATAGAACATGGGATTAGCACGGATCACGAGTGTGCCACGCTTGAAGAAGCATTAGATAAGCTAAAATATGGCATGAAGATAATCATCCGCGAAGGATCAGCAGCCAAAAATTTTGATGCATTGCATCCGTTGATAGCTACACATCCAGAAATGGTCATGTTTTGTAGCGATGACAAACATCCTGATGATTTACTTATTGGGCATATAAATTTACTGGTCGCACGGTCTTTGGCTTTGGGCTATGATTTATTTGATGTCCTGAAAATAGCATGTCTAAATGCTGTGAATCATTACAAATTGCCTGTTGGTACGTTGAATACTGGAGATGCTGCCGATTTTATTGTAGTTCAAGATCTTCAATCATGGCAAATCAAACAAACGGTCATAAATGGAGAAATCGTATTTGAAAATGACACACCAAATAAAATTCATTCAAAACCACAACCTATAATTAACCAGTTTAACACGCTAGAAGTATCATCAGAAACATTAAAAGTCTCGGATGATGGCGAGTTGACACCTGTAATTTGTGCCATTGACGGATCGCTTATCACAGAGAAACTGATGACTTTTCTACCTGTTTCTGACAGAAATAAAATGATAGATTCTGACCATGATATTTTAAAAATAGTGGTAATCAATCGCTATCAACCAAGCAAACCTGCTATTGGCTTTATAAAAAATTTTGGATTAAAATCTTGCGCCATTGCTTCTACTGTAGCACATGATTCACACAATATTATTGCGGTAGGTGATGAAGATGACTTGCTGGCAAAAGCTATAAACCTATTGGTAAAATCTAAAGGAGGATTATCAGCAGTTAGCAACACTGAAAGCAAACATATAGCGCTTCCTATAGCTGGACTGATGAGTGATTTGTCTGCAGTGGAAATAGGCAATGCTTATACCGAAATATCTTCTTTCGTAAAATATCGAGGTTGTGCATTACACGCACCGTTTATGACCTTATCCTTTATGGCATTGCTGGTAATCCCAAAAATTAAGATCAGTGATTTGGGAATGTTTGATGCAGAAGAGTTCCGCTTTTATTAAACAGCTTCGGAAAAATGTACTATTTATTGCCTAATGATTGCTGTATTTCCCTTTATAGTCATTTGACCTTGGTTTTGAATGGTTGATCCTGCACCCAAATTTGTGCCACTTTCTATAATATGAACATTGTCAAGGGTTAATGCCCCTTGATTCAATGCTGCTCTACCCCACAAACCGCTGTCTGGTAAAAGGTGAACATACTTTAAATTTAGTGAATTTCCAGGATTGATGGTAAATATCGGATAAAACCCATTTGCAGATACCGAATAAGTTGAACTTGTATTGGCTTGTACAATATTTACATTTTTATTGATATGAATTGTGCTATCTGTCAATAAAATTTGCTGACCAATAATTGAAGGAGCGACTGTCACAGAGTCATTTGAAACAATACAATCTATTGCATATCGCAAAGTTCCCATTCCAGCATTGCCTGTATTGGTTACCAATGGATCGCGTCTAATGCATGTAACCTGAGCTTGCCAGCCAGCATTTCTGGTATATTGATCTGATAAAAATCGCAATGTCAAACATCCAGAACTATGCGTGCTCGTAAAACTCCCTGGAAGACCATCGCCTGTATATCCGCCAGCAGGAAATCCTGCATAATTACTGGGAAGACCACTTGAAAATATTGGTGCTGAAATATTATCACCATTGTGAATATAGAGTGCATCCCAATTGGTCTCCAAATCAAAGACTGTAAAATCTATTTTCATTTTATAACAATCAGATGGGCCACATATTTGCCAATATAAGTCTTCTCCATTTTTGTAAGCACTCGATGATCCTCCAGTATCATATATTGTGGCACTACATGCAGGATTTGTATATATAGGGCCTAAGGAAATAGAATTTGAATAATTACTACCGCATACAGACCTCACATAAACTATGTACATGATACCTGGCGAAAGATTAGTAAATGTCGCAAACAAACTTGTAGTAGATTGCCATGATTGCGGCGATCCGAATCCTTGGACGATGGCAAATTGATACCCATTTGAAGGCGGAATGCTAGGAGCTGACCAGTTAACTGAAATCTCATTATCCTGAATGTCAGAAACGGATAAATTCTGAGGTTGTAAGCAAGTAGGCAAAGTTTCAAATAGATCACATGACCAGAGTCCTCGGCCATATGTAGCTGCGTACAATTTATTTTCAGTATAATTAATTTCTAATTCAGTAATTTCCACATTGGGCAAATCTTCGTTAAATAATACCCAATCAGAAGTAGATACGTCATATCGATAAACGCCAACATCCATTCCAATATACAATGCATTCGGCATACCTTTCACACCTGTGATACAATTGACTGGAATATTAGGCAAAGTACCGCTTATGTTTGTCCAAGAAGCACCACCATTTATACTTTTAAACACTTTATTACCAGCACTATAATTACTCATAGTAGCATAAATAATATCTGCATTTGTATAATCAATAAATACACTGGTGACATTTGTACTTGGTAAAGAAATTGTTGTCCAGTTCGTCCCACTATTTATGGTACGGCGCATATTACCTGCATTTCCAGTTACTATGACCGCAGGATTGGAAGGTGCTACAGCAAGATAAGTCAGTTTATCTATAGAAAAATTGCTGAGTTTAGTCCAATTATCGCCTCTATCTAGTGATCGGAATACATTATCAAATCCAATAAAAGCAGTATTGTTGTTGGATGGATCCAAGATATATGGTGTGACCCAAGCTCCAGATACTGTTTCCGTTATATGGTCATTTATCGAGCCAAACGATGATCCACCATTAGTTGTCCTTGAAATATCACCATTATAATAAGAGCCAAAATTTATTTTATTGTTGTTCTCATGTATGATGCATTCCATGCCATCGCCACCCAAAAAATCAGACCATCCAGATGTGTTTAATAATTTTGTTCCATTGTCTTGAAGTCCAGTAATAACTTTTCCGTCTGATTGTGAGACTCCTAATCGATACATTTGAGAATGAACAATCCCATTTGTTTTGCTGACCCAAGTATTGCCACCATTTGAAGAAATATAAACGCCACCATCATTTCCCTCCCAAAGATTAGTACCTTGAAATTCCAAAACATGTTTGTCCGCGTGAACTGTATCTCCTACAGAAGCGCCTGACCAATGTGACTTCAATGTCCAAGTAGTACCACCATTAGTAGACTTCCAAGTATTTACGCCGCCAATATATATTGTCGATGCGGTAGCTGGATCTGCAACTAAGGCCAAATCATACCAACCTTGGCCTCCAGTATCACCACCAGCTTCATCCCAACCTAAAATATTTGGTGTTGATGATCTCAAAGTAAAATTTTGGCCACCATTTGTTGACCGATACAGGCCCTTAAACCCATTATTTGATGAATTGGAACTAAGTGCATAAATATAACTGGTATCAGCTGGTGTAACTGCAATAGACACCCGATTACTTCCAGAAATCGAATATGCAGTCGACCAATTTTCGCCGTTATTAGTTGACCTTAAGATGCTATTAGACTTCGATGCAAAGAATGTATTCGATGCACTGTTTGGGTTGGCTTCTATATCATAAAAATTACCAGATTGCTTCAAATTCCAAGTAGTTCCAGCATCTATGGTTTTATAGATTCCCGAATTTGTAGCAACAAATAAGGTATTGGCATTGCTCGGATCGAAGATAATCCGTCTTATTACGTTATAACCACTTGTACTCCAATTCAATCCAGTCGGTGCAAAAGTAAGTCCGCCATCCGTGGATTTGTACACGCCAATTGAATAATTATCCGCTGCATCACCATCGCCAGTAGCAATATAGATATTCAATGGATTGACTGGATCTACGGCTATACCAGATACGCCGAGTGCTCCTAAATCGTCTGTGGTAGTCATCCATGTGTTGCCTCCATCTTCACTGATCCAAAATCCGCCACCTGCGGTGCCTACATATATTTTATTATTATCTGTGGGATGAAATCCAATAGAATTTATTCGCCCATGTCCCGCATAGCCACCATTATCTGTGGATGGCCCAAGGCTAAGCCAAGGATAAACAGTACGTTGTCCATTATTTCTACCTTGATGTTTTTCTAAATACTTTTCAAATTCATTATGCACAAATCCCGCTTGTGGAAAACTGCCATCAGGCAAAACACGATTCTCCCAATACCATTCCCATCTTTTAAAAGGTTTGTAACCTGAGCTACGCGGTACTTCTTTGCCCATCCAATATGCATTAAATTGCTTTTGGATTTCAAAAAAATTAATGTCTTTTTTATCAGGATCAGATAGCCAAGGCTGACCATATAAAAATCCGAAACTAAAAATTATACAAATGAATGAAAGAAAAACCTTAGCTAACAGATGCCTCATAAAATAATTGTATTGATAAAGCAAATTTACAGTTATTTTCAGAAAGGGCAACAAATATTTTGCAATTCAACACTTTTTTGATATTAAAAATCAATCCTAAACCGCGCATTTATCCTTCGACCCGTTAGATTATTAGGCAAGGCATACTCTTCATTTGTTAATGTCTTAATCCAATTTACCGATGCTTGATTTTTGATATTAAGAAGATTAAATGCTTCTATACTCAGCCAACTATTTTGGGCAAACCTAAGAAAATGTTTCGGTTTACGTTTTTTCCATTCACTTTTCCAAAGTTGAAATGAAAATCCTACATCAATTCTATGATACGGTTTGAGTCTGAAAAAATTTCTAAATTCTATGTTGTTTTCCCTAGGGCCATACGGCAAGCCAGTTCCAATAGAAAAATTCAAATTAACTTTTACATTTTCGTTTTTTGGTAGATAATCCTGAAAAAACATATTGAGCGTCATCAACTGATCAGTAGGTCTAGGTACGGTACTCACTATAACTTGCTGATTTACACTGTCAATTTTTTCATATCTAAGATGATTGACTCCATTCAGGGCTTCTCTGGCACTCAAAAAAGATAAATTTATCCAAGACTCAGCACCAGGGACAAATTCTCCATTGATTCTAAAATCCCAACCCATAATATAACCTGTGGAATTGTTCTCACCAGCATATCGGATCCTAACATTATCCACTTCATAGGAGACCATATCTTCCAGTTTTTTATAATAGATCTCAGATATTATCCTAAATGGTCTGTTGCTGATCTTTTCCCAAGTAAAATCATAAGACAATCCCGCTACTACCTGAGTTGATTTTTGGGACTTAAGCTGAGTGTTTATGCTACCATCTGGTCGCCGCAATTCACGGTATAGTGGCGCTTGATTATAAATTCCTCCTGCAATTTTGAATGAGATATCACTTTTCCACATTAATGGTTTATAGTAAAGCTGGACTCTTGGACTTAACAGAAATTCATCACTCATAGACCGATATGTAGATCTCAATCCAAGGGTAACTTTCATTTCATGTCTGTCGTTACCGAATGATAAAGCATCCTGTAGAAAACTGGTTATCCTGTCATTGGTAATCAGATTTTGTGATTTGAGTACCTTCGAAAGCAAAATTTCATTTGATGCATCTGGCAATGAATAACCAGCAGAGTCCAATCGTTCCCATTCATTCAATTTATCATCAAATTCTTCGGATTGGTACTTTATTCCCCATTGGAAAAAATGATTTTTGATCAATTTACTTTCATCTTCAGATTGTATCTCCCATCCACCTTTGTATTCTATATTTTTGATAGCATTGTACAGGTAATTTCTAGTATATGTATGTTGAGTCCCTGTACCAAGGACAGCAATCTCTTCACCCGTATTGTCACCCAAGGCTGTTTCTATTTGCGAAAGTCTGTAATATCCTAGTATGTCAAACTTTTCCTCTTCTGTAGCTCCATAAATCGAGGAAAGAAGCTTCATATACAAAGGATTTTTCTTGCGATCAGGAACATAGGTCAATGACAAGCCACCCATTGCATACTTAAAATCATCACGTTCTTGACCTTCAAATAAGGTATTTAGTTCTAATTGAAAATCAATAGTACCCTTTTTACTTTTTCCAGATGTAGGCTTAAAATTGTAGCTACTTGAGTTATAATTGGAAATAAATCCAATTTGCAATTCTTTGGTCAAATCATAGCTCAGATAGGCCTGTATGTCAGTAAAAGTAGGCACATATTCGCCTGTAATATTGGAGCTACCCAATAAATAGGCATTGGTTTTGTACCTTGCACCGACAAGATATCTGAATTTATTGTACGCATTCAGACCTAATCTTTTGCTGCCTTCTATATGCGCTGATGCACCCAAAAGACTACCTGTCACACTTGCTCTAAAGTCTTCGGGTCTCTTATATCTGATATCAAGTACTGATGACATTTTATCACCATATTTACTTTCAAATCCGCCTGACGAAAATTCCAGATCTCGAATCATGTCAATATTAGGAAAACTCAAGCCTTCCTGCTGACCGCTTCTGATCAACTGTGGTCTAAAGATTTCAAAATCATTCACATAAATCAGGTTTTCGTCATAATTGCCACCACGGACATTGTATTGTGATGTAAGTTCACCGCCAGAACCAGCATTGACACCTAGAGCTATATGCGGCAGTACACTTTCAAAATTTCCTGAAGCTGTAGGAAGAATTTTCAATTCGGTAACTTCTTCTCTCACCATACCGACATCTTCTATTTTCCCAGCGCGAACTGTAATTTCAAGGTCAGAAGATTTTGGAACCATTTTCACATTGATATTCCTTTTTTGTCCATCTTTCATTGGTTCCACATTGACGGAAATATCTGAATATCCAAGTCTTGAAAATCGAAGTACAAGTTTTTTATTTTCTTCAACTTTGAGTTTATATTGACCAAATTCGTCAGATTCTGTAGCATTGGCAGATCCTTCAATATAGACCGTAACAAAATCCACACCTTCATTTGTATCAATGTCTTTGACCAAACCAAATACCACAGCGTTTTGGCTGAAAACAAAACTTGAAAATGCTATAAAAAGTAAAGTGTGAATATATTTTACCATCATCAAAAAAATTAAGTAAATTTTAACGTACTTAGTTGGGGAATTAGTATGATAAGAAGTTTAGTTCTGAAAATAGGTTTGAAAAATATGGGTTTTTAGGCATATAAGCCTTTAATTCCTAGATTTTTCAGCGCATAAACTGCCAAAGTCGGATTTTCTGCACCAAAAACACTGTTACCAGCAACCAAAACATCGGCGCCAGCATTTAGTATTGATTCTGCGTTTTGAAGACCAACACCGCCATCGATTTCGATCAATGTAGATGTATTTTCAACAATAATCATTTCCTTCAATTTTTCAATTTTTTTCAGTGTTTGATAAATGAATTTTTGACCGCCAAAACCAGGATTTACGCTCATTAATATCACCAAATCCAAATCACCAATGATATCTTGAAGCAAATCTACTGAGGTATGTGGATTTATCGCAACACCAGCTTTTGCGCCAGTCGCTTTTATCTGTTGGATCGTGCGGTGAAGATGAGGACATGCCTCGATATGTATGCTAATATTGTTAGCACCTGCTTTTCTGTATTGTTCGATATATCTTTCTGGCTTTTCTATCATAAGGTGCACATCCAAGGGTAATTTGGAAGATTTCTTTATTACGTTCACTATTTCAGGTCCAAATGATATATTAGGCACAAACATTCCGTCCATAATATCAATATGGAACCAATCCGCTTCCGTACCATTTATCATTTCTACATCTCGTTGTAGATTACCAAAATCCGCAGCGAGTATAGATGGTGCTATCAGATGTTTTGCCATTTTCAGTATATGTATAAAAAAAAGAAACTCAATATCAAACACAAAGGTCTTAATATTGAGTCACTTTTCCTATAAAATCAGTAATTATCTAACTACAATCAATTTTTTGGTTTTAATGATGTCTGATCCACTTAATTTTACAAAGTAGGCACCTGCTTGTAAATTTGAAATTTCCATATTTTGCACTTGCTTTCCTGATAAAAACAAAGTCTGATCGATCAACTTGCGACCTGAAAGGTCTGTAACAGCAATTTTAAATTCGCCTGTTTTGAATCCATCAAACTCCATGTTTATGAAATCAGAAGCTGGATTAGGAACAAGATTGAAAACCACTTTGTCGTTATAATTATCAGTAGCTGAAATGATTATAGCAACCGTTTGAACAATCGTATCATTACCACAACCATTGGTAGTGATCAGTGTGATTGTATAATTGCCAGAAGCTGAATAAACATGTATTGGATTTAATTCCGAACTACTACTTCCGTCTCCAAATTTCCAAGCTTGAGAAGTTTGTCCA
>CALFYH010000398.1 GCA_937952155.1 uncultured Saprospiraceae bacterium | reverse complement strand
CACAAGTTGTACCATCCGTAATTGCAGTTGCAGAACCGCAGTTGTTGGCTTGAGAGTATGATTTAGAAGAAAAAAAGAAACTACAGAAAATAATAAGTAGTATTGAATTTATTTTTATTGAAAAATTTAATTTCAATAATCAACAGTATTTTATCAATTACAATGGATTGTTTTCATTGGATGATACATGCCACCATCTTATGGATTTCTATCCAAGAGAGTTGGTGCATTTTGATGAAAGTCCAAATATTTCAATGAATATTTACACAACGACGCATTATTACACAAACACGAATTATGGAGAATATATAGCTACTGTAAATTATGCTGGAAACCATAAATATTTATTTAAAAGGTACAATACCTTGACAGGGTCGATTGATAGTTTGGTTGTGAGTGCCTATAATCCGAGTTTTAAAGTAGTAGGCCCATATATATTTATTACTATGTTTGACCTAAATACTGTACAGATTTATGATATAAAATCGCACAAAAGGAAGGTCATTCCCAACATCAATCTAGCATTTGACGTTCTTGGTGGCGATTCAATTTTGGCTATAAAGGATATAATAACTAATATTATTACCACAATCGATTTTGGCTCAAACCAATTAACAGAATATGTTGATTCAAATCTAGGAACATTTGAGTTAATTCCTGGACATAAAAACGCTTTTTATATTCAAAGCAATAAATCAAACAAAACTCAATTCTATATATTAAATAAAAGTACTGGGCTGAAATTATTACCCTTTGAAATAAATAATTATACTAAAATTTCTGCAAAATTGCGTTTGCCTGATGAAAGGACGTCGCTAGTCTTAATATGGAATAAGGATCGTCATCAAATTTTGGAAATTGAAAACGAGGAAATTAAAACCTTTGATGTTCATTCACCAGGATTTTCATTGTATAATCGATTTTCCATCATCGGAAGTGATAAAGTTATATTTGATTTTGAAGGATTTTCCTATTTGTATAGGAAAGGTCAAGATGTGATAAAGATCTCCGAAATTAAGAATTTGAACTTTTTACTTGTAAAAGATAGTACTCTATTGTTTAGTTATATCAATACCGCTGGTGATCTGAATCTATTTGAGTATAATTTTATAAATGGTGATACCAATAGCACAGATATAACAAATGAAGATTGTGTTACGAGGTATAATCCTTATGGTATTCCAATAAGTGAATCAAAATTTCTTTGTTCGTCCCAATGTGATAGTGGAAACGAACTTTATGTGTTAAATGTGGAAGATAAGACCTTAAAGTTGCTTTCCGATATAAATGGAGGGCCATCTTCCAGCTTTCCTCGTGATTTCAACAGGTATAAAGAATGGGTATATTTTACAGCAATACATGAAGGTAAAAATAGGCAATGGTACCGATATCCCACCAGTTTCATGTCTGGTGTAGATGAGTTACCACCATTAGGTGAGGTAAAATTGAAAATAAATCCTTCTCCAGCTTCTAGCAATATTTCACTTGAAGTGGATGCAAACCAAATTTCGATTTTTAATGCGGATGGCCAGCATATAAGGACGCTCAATGATTATACAGCAGGGCAAAGTATTGATGTGCAAGCAATACCTTCTGGAATCTATTTTATTTATGCTATTGATAAGTATAAAAAGGTAAGCGTAGGAAAGTTTGTAAAAATCAAATGATATCGTAATCATTTATTGCTGAGCAGTTATTTAATTGGTATTTCACCTTTCTTCATAATGGTTAGGAGTATAGATTTTCCAACGAAGATTAAGTCTTTTCATCAACTTGCAGGAATGCCGAATGCGATCCTTGTCAAAGAAGGGATTATTCGTGGCTGAAAAGGTATTATTCCTATGTGGCTTTTAAGTTTACTAAAGACAAAAAGTACTGATCATAAATTAGATATTTATTGATAAAACTTGTAAAAATGTTGTTTGTAATTAACAAAATATAAAATTGTTTAATTTAAATAACATATTTTCTTTTTGTCTTACTATCAAAAATTCCATAAAGCGCAGATTTAAATCTATTATCACTACATCACTATATTGCTGTGAAATTGCAATTTAATTTCACTTTTATTTCTACCTTTGCAGATCAAACAAAGATCATGAGCAATTTTGTAGTTTCTGCTAGAAAATACCGACCCACGTCATTTGATGAGGTCGTAGGGCAGGACCATATTGCAAAAACGCTGAAAAATGCACTTTATACGGATCATCTTGCGCATGCATTTTTGTTTACTGGACCACGTGGTGTAGGTAAGACTACCTGTGCTCGGATTTTAGCGAAAATTATAAACTGTGAGAATCCCGTCAACAAAACGGAAGCTTGTAATCAATGTACTTCATGTACATCTTTTAATGACAATGCCTCATTCAACATTTTTGAATTGGATGCTGCTTCCAACAATAGTGTAGATAACATCCGGTCACTGACTGAGCAGGTCAGATATCAACCACAACAGGGCAAATATAAGGTTTTCATCATCGACGAGGTACACATGTTGACCACAGCAGCTTTCAATGCTTTTCTTAAAACCTTGGAAGAGCCACCTGCATGGGCTATTTTTATCTTAGCGACTACCGAAAAACATAAAATAATTCCTACAATCCTATCACGCTGTCAGGTTTTTGATTTCAAAAGGATATCGCTTGGGGACGCTGTAGCACAATTAGAAAAAATCTGTGTCAAAGAAGGAATTAAAGCTGAATCTGAAGCAATCCATACGATTGCATTAAAAGCTGATGGTGCGATGCGCGATGCTTTGACTATTTTTGACAAAATCTCAAGCTCTACATCAGGAGATATTATCACGTACAAAGATGTCGTAGCGAATCTCAATCTCCTAGATTACGAATATTATTTCAAAATTACAGATGCATTCTTGAGAGAGGACATAGCTTCTGCATTGCTCACATTAAATGAAATCGTGGTATCTGGATTTGATGCGGATCATTTTGTTGTTGGATTGGCCGAACATTTCAGGGATTTGATGATAGCGAAAGTTCCAGCGACATTAGGTATTCTGGATATGAGTGATGAGCTCAAAAAACGGTATTTCCACCAAGCACAATTGGCAAAATCTTCTTTTTTGCTTACGGGATTAAATATTCTTAATCAGTGCGACCTAGATATTGTCCGGGCCAAAAACAAAAGGCTTCAAGTAGAATTGGCACTAAGCAAATTGACTTATCTGAATAGGGCAAGTGATGTGAATATTTTTAATGAAGTCGGAAATTCACAGGAAAAAAAAACTCTAATTCTGAACAAAAACACGGATAATCAGGAAGAATCCGTAAGTGTTGAGCCAATTGTCCAACCAAGTATAACCGAACAAGAAAGCACGAAAATAAAGCAGAATATTAATGAATCGATCGTAACTGAATCACCAAATTTGGCTTCAGAACCGATAAAAACTCCGGAAACCATTCGGATATCCAGTATTGATGCTATCCGCCAGAGTATAAAACAAGCCGTGCAAACCAAAGCTGAAGCCCGTAAAAATGTAAGTCTCGAAGGTATCCAAAATATTTGGGACAATTACACAGAACACAATCCATCTAAAAGTGTGCAATCTGCCTTAAAACTGGCGGTTTTAGGTTTTGATGATAAGACGATTAAGGTGTTTGTTCCTGCTCAAATTACAAAAGATATGATCCTTCAAGAAAAGGACCTCATGGACAGATTGCGCTTGGAATTAGGTATAGCAGACTTGGTCTTGAATGTAGAGATAAACAAATCAATTTTTCCTGAAATGGAAGAGGCCAAACCAGTTCAAATCATGACCCAAAGGGAAAAATATGCTTTTATGCTTGAAAAAAATCCCCATTTAGGATCATTTACAAAGAAATTTGGTTTAAAATTGGATACAGATTTATCATCATAAAGTATGCACAGATCATGAGTTCACAATCTATATGGTATGCAGAACAAGTAAATCTTGAGGCGCTTTTTATCGGTAATCCTGTATTGGAAGCTGAGTTTGAAACCAGAAAAAAAATCATCAAAAAGGGGAATTACATATATTTGCCAGAGGAAGTTTCTAGCAAGATCTATTTTATCCTGAATGGCAAAGTCAAAATTGGGACATTTCGCGATAACGAGAAAGAAATCGTAACCGCGATATTACAGACAGGTGATGTATTTAGCGAGATGGCGATTTTGGGTGAAAAGATAAGGAAGGATTTTGCTATTTCTATGTCGGATTGCACATTGGCGGCATTCACAAAATCAGAGCTAAACGTCCTTATGAAAAATCATTCAGCACTCAGTATCCTGATGATGCGCATTATGAATGAAAGAGTCATAGAAATGGAAGACAGGCTCGAGTCATTAATATTTAAAGATTCAAGGACCAGAATTCTTGAATTTTTAATATCAAGAATCGAAAAATCTGGACAAAGAATCGGTTATGAATGGGTGCTTAGAAACTTTATTACACACCAAGATATCGCAAGTCTGACATCAACTTCGAGACAGACCGTCACGATGATCCTCAATGACCTTCGCAATAATAATATAATTCAATTTGACCGTAAGCGATTATTAGTCAGGGATTTAGACAAGTTAAAATCATCGGTAAATAAATAAAAAATCATGCTCGTAATCCAAGATGTGCTAATCAGTAGCGATGTAGTTACAGAAAAATTCTTTTGCAATCTCAATGCTTGCAAAGGTGCTTGCTGTACGGAAGGCGATTATGGTGCACCTGTAGATACGGCAGAGATGGAAACAATTCGTCAATATATGGACATTATAGTTCAGAATCTTCCTGATAGATCCAAGGCATATTTTGAGTCATCCGATGGCTTTAAATACTATGATGAACCTGGAGTTTGGGGTACAGATTGTCATCCTGATGGTGCCTGCGTATTTCTTACTACTGGAGATGATGGTATTGCAGTGTGTGGCATAGAAAAGAC
This sequence comes from uncultured Saprospiraceae bacterium, assembly GCA_937952155.1. GTDB lineage: Bacteria > Bacteroidota > Bacteroidia > Chitinophagales > Saprospiraceae > OLB9. Next base: position 46,970 of record CALFYH010000398.1, on the reverse strand, counting down.
TTGGTACGAAAAGAAGATTCCTTTCCAAAAACCCATTTCTTGTCACCTATATCCAGTCAGAATTTCTACCAATGACATTGTAAGCTTTGAAGCGTGGAATTATGATAAGTGGGATATTTGTTCTGCTGCGTGTACAAAGGGTGAAAAAGAGAAAATGCCTTTATATAAATTTGTAAAAGATGCCATTATTCGCAAGAAGGGCAAAGATTTTTATGATGAATTGCATGCAGCAGTACAACATATGGCCGAAAATGGCAGTTTATAAATAAGTGTTCTTTGATGAACTTCGCAAGTGACAAATTTATTTTCATAAAATTTCTGCTTTAATATTTGTAATTTTGTGTTTTCATAAGAAAATTTATTTGATAATAATTTCTCTGCAATCCAATTCATGAGTATTCTATCCAAAAGTCACCATCTACTTTACTCGGCAATGATTACCATAAGTCTGAGTTTGATGTCAGTAAGTGTAGTCGCCCAAAAAAATATCATAATTGAAAGTCAGCCTTCGGTCGATAAATTAATGAATCGTTTCATCAGCAATGGTAAAGCAACAGAAACTATCAAAGCTTGGAGAATACAGATTATTACCACCGATGATCGTCGAGAAATGGAATCTGCCATGAGCACATTTTCGGGAATGTATCCAGATATTAACATGGATTGGAAACATGTTGTGCCCTATTATCAAGTGCGTATTGGATATTTTGAAAATAAAAATAAACTAATGCCATTTCTGCTTGAGCTTAAGAAAACATTTCCATCTGCAACGCCTGTGTATGACAATGTCAGTAAAAGGTCACTGGTAAGCAATTAATATAATTCATGGCACAAAGGGCACTTTCCAAAGATAAAACATTTGATTGGGTCACTATGACAATTTACTTTAGTCTGGTGATCATTGGATGGTTTATGGTGTTTTCGACGCTTTATGACGAAAAAAATCCATACGCATTTCTAGATGTAACTAGTCAATTAGGTGCTCAGACACTTTGGGTTGTACTTTCTGTTTTGACCTTTATAGTTGCACTTACATTAGATTGGAAGTTTTGGAATACTTTGGCATTTCCTATATACGGTATTACAGTATTTTTCCTTATCATGGTATTAATATTTGGAAATGTGATAAATGGGGCTAGAGCCTGGTTTTCATTTGGATTTTTCTCATTTCAACCTGCAGAATGGGCAAAATTTGGTACTGCTCTTGCTGTGTCGAGTTATCTCAGTTTTTACAAAACATCTATTACTAATTCCAATGTCATGGCCATATCTTTGGCACTTTTTCTTGGACCTGCTTTATTGATATTATTGCAGCCAGATTTTGGTTCTTCTTTGGTATATTTATCGTTTTTCATTTTGCTTTATAGAAGAGGCATGTCACCAGCTATATTACTGATCGGATTTGGTTTAGCGGCGATTTTTATTTTATCATTGGTATTTACACCTTATCTGGTAACAGTACTTTTGTTATTTATAGCTGGGCTGATCTTGATGTTTGATTATGAAAACCCACAAAGAGCTTCTTTGTATGGCTTAGGAGTTCTCTTGGTTTTAATGTTTATGTTTATGCAAAATGAAATGAATTTACTAGCAATTCCTGTGGTAATTTTGTTTTTAATATATCTCTTTTTCCAACTTAAGAAAAGAAATTTCAAAATATTGAGCTTCGTGATGCCTGTCATTTTGGTCGCTTCAGCATTTTCGTTCATGGCCAGCTTTGTTTTCGATAATGTGCTCAAGCCACACCAGCAGGAAAGAATAAATGTGTGGTTGAGACCCGAAAAATGTGATCCTCGAGGCTCACTCTACAATATTATCCAATCGAAAATGGCCATTGGTTCAGGTGGACTTGCAGGAAAGGGATTTTTAAAGGGCGAAATGACAAAACTCAACTATGTACCCGAACAATCGACAGATTTTATCTTCACTTCTATAGGCGAAGAGCAAGGATTCATAGGAAGTGTAGGTATTATTATTTTGTTTACGATTCTGCTTTTGCGGTGTTTTGTGATTGCAGAGAGAGCCAATCTTGAGTTTATTCGCAATTATGGATATGCTGTTGGTGGAATATTTTTAGTGCATTTTGTGTTTAATATAGGTATGACTATGGGCCTTTTGCCCGTGGTTGGTATTCCATTGCCATTCCTAAGTAAAGGTGGATCATCACTTATTGCATTTACAATAATGATAGCAGTATTGATAAAAATGGACATGGCGCGATTCAGATCAAATTAATAATATGACATTCGAAATACAATATCAGGATAAAGCTTCATCTGCCAGAGCTGGTAAAATTTCTACAGATCATGGAGAAATAGAAACACCGATTTTTATGCCTGTTGGGACACAAGGTACTGTAAAAGGTGTCCATCAACAAGAACTTAAAGATGTGATAAACGCCCAGATCATATTAGGTAATACCTATCATCTATATCTCAGACCTAGTACAGATATCCTGCAAAAAGCTGGTGGATTGCATAAATTTATTAATTGGGACCGACCGATCCTTACCGATAGTGGTGGATATCAAGTGTATTCTCTCAAAGGAATGCGAAAAATCACAGAAGAAGGTGTAAAATTTCAATCACACATCGATGGATCTAAGCATTTTTTCAGCCCCGAATCTGTGATGGATATCCAGCGTATTATAGGTGCAGACATTGTGATGGCATTTGACGAATGTACACCGTATCCTTGTGAATATAAATATGCACGCAATTCTATGAATATGACCCATAGATGGCTAAAAAGATGCATCACCAGAATGAATACCACAGAGTCAATTTATGGACATCATCAGACTTTTTCTCCAATTGTCCAAGGTAGTACCTATGTGGATTTAAGGGTAGAATCTGCAGAATTTATCGCTGCTCAAAATCAGGATATGAACGCCATCGGAGGCCTATCTGTCGGTGAACCACATGACGAAATGTACGCAATGACTGAGTTGGTTTGCGGTATATTGCCCAAGGATAAGCCTAGATATTTGATGGGTGTAGGCCTTCCAGAAAATATTCTTGAAAGCATAGCTTTAGGCATTGATATGTTTGATTGTGTCTTACCATCGCGCAATGCACGACATGGAATTCTGTACACTAAAAACGGACTTATAAACATAAAAAATGCTAAATGGCAGGATGATTTTAGCCCTATTGATATAGAAAGCAATGCGCCAACGAGTCGCATTCATACCAAGGCTTATCTCCGTCATCTTTTCAAAGTAGAAGAGTTGCTCGCTGCCCAAATTGCGACATTACATAACCTAAGTTTCTTTTTATGGCTGGTAACTGAGAGTAGAAATAAAATAAAGGAAGGCACGTTTTATGATTGGAAAAATCAAATGGTCAAATCAGTAAGCCAACGATTGTAATAAAATATCACCATGAAGATTCTGGATTGGTACATTATAAAAAAATATCTGAGCACATTCTTTTTTACGATGATGCTGATCACGATGATTGCCATTACCATAGATTATTTCGAACGGGTTGATAAGTTTATAAATGCTGAACTTTCAACCAAAGAAATAATTATGGAATACTATCTACATTTTATTCCTTGGATAAATGGCTTATTATGGCCGCTTTTTGCATTATTGGCAGTTATTTTTTTTACATCTAGGATGGCAAAAAACTCAGAAATTATAAGTATTTTGAGTGCAAAAGTAAGCTATGCCAGATTTATAAGGCCATATATGATAGCTGGAGGAACCTTAGCTTTGTTGCTTTGGATAGGGAATAATTATGTCATTCCGAAAAGCAATAGATTGAAAAATGAATTTGAAAGTGAGTATATTTATAAAAGTGCCAAAACGACTTTAAATCACAATATTCATTTTTGGTTATCACCCACAGAAAAAGTCTATATTAGGAGTTATAGCACTAGCGATAGTTCGGGACGAATATTCAGATTAGAGCGTTTTGCGGATAATAAACTTGTCTATGTATTGAAGGCAAATAAAATCAAATTTATTGGTCCACCAAATAAATGGAAATTGGAAGGATATGAGATTAGGACATTTGGTGATATGTCAGAAAATCTAACACCAAAACCAGCAGAACACATAGATACGACATTCAGCTTTGTGCCCAAGGACTTCACCCGATACACCAAGCAAATGGAGATGATGAATACATCGGATTTGAGGGAATTTCTAAAGTACGAACAAGAAAAAGGACTGAATTCAGGCAAGAAATACAGCATCGAATTGTATAGACGCACGGCAGATCCATTCACTATTTTTATTTTGACACTTATAGGCGTTTCTGTAGCATCCCGAAAAGTACGCGGAGGCATGGGATTTCATCTTGCAGCCGGCGTTGTCATTGGTGCTGTTTTTGTGATAATATCAAAGTTCAGTATGACTTTTTCTACCAACTTGGCGCTGCCACCAGGTATCGGAGTTTGGATACCGAATATGTTCTTTTCAGTTGTTGCTTTCTTTTTGGTAAAAAATGCACAAAAGTGAGTAAAGTATTATATTGTCAAATTTGGAAATTTTCCTAATTTTGCGAAAACGACCACATCATCATGCACGCCAAATCAAAGCAAAAAATCAAAACTGAAGAACCATCAAATGGTGGATCACAGCGTAAATCTACTTGGAATCTTCCCGTCTTGTTATGTTTATTGCTTATAGCCGTGGCGACTTATGTGATTTTTAGTGGGGCACTAGACAATCAATTTGTAAACTGGGATGATCAGGTCTATGTAGAAGAACAACCATTGGTATTAGAAAAAAAGTATGACCAACTACTGAAAACTCCAGTGTCACTCAATTATCATCCCGTGACGATGATATCTTTGGCACTTCAGGCTCCGAAAGATGTAAAAAAACTTAGTCCTAAACCATTCATACACCTAAATATCTGGCTACATATCTTCAATAGCCTTTTGGTCTTTGTGTTGATTTGGATGATCAATGAACGCAAATGGATGATCGCATTGATGACAGCCTTGATATTTGCGTTACATCCTAGCCATACTGAATCTGTCGTATGGGTTTCTGAGCGTAAAGATGTGTTGTACACGTTTTTCTTTTTGTCATCAATGATTGTGTATTGGCATTACACCAATAAAGGAAAGTACCATTGGTTGTTGCTATCTTTTATAATATTTATTCTGAGTGTATTATCCAAAGCAATGGCTGTATCGCTACCAATTGTGCTTTTATTGCTAGACTATTGGAAAGGGCGAAATTTAAAAGAGGTGTCTATTTGGATTGAAAAGATTCCATTTTTTGCCGCATCATTATTCTTTGGGTTGATGGCTATCAGTGTGCAAAAAGGCGGAGATTTCGGAGGAATTCTGACTTTATTGGGCGAAAAAACCAAAGCTGTTGCCGACGCTGAAATTTTTAGTTTTTGGCAAAGTTTTCAGTTTGCTTCATACGGATTTGTCAATTATATCATACAGTTTTTTGCTCCATTTAAAATCTGTGCATTTTACCCATATCCTAAAGACTTTACATTTACCGGTGCTGCAAGTTTTATGTATCCGATCATATTTTTGCTTATAATTGCCATCGCAATTTGGTCTGCTTTTCGGACGAAAATTGTTGCTTTTGGTATAGGATTTTATTTTGTAACTGTCGCTTTAGTCTTGCAATTTTTATCTGTAGGATTAGCCATTATGGCAGATAGATATACATATATTCCATTTATTGGTTTGGCATTTTTGGTGGTGAATGCCGTTGATTTTTATGTCACAAAATTTAAGCTTAGCAAATACGTTACTTATAGCCTTTTGGGAATATTTGTCATCATGCTGGCTACAAAAACTAAGTCACAAGTAGATGTATGGAAAAACAGTGAAACTTTATGGTCGCAAGTGATCAAATACTACCCTAATGAAGATCTTGCATTGGCAAACCGAGGAAACTATCTAGGCAAAACAGGAAATATCAAAAGTGCAATGGCTGATTTTGAGCTAGCAATTGCTGATGGATGCAAAAGAGCGGATGTGTATGAAGGATTAGGAAATAGCTATGGTACTCTCAGTATGCAGCAACCCAATAAACGTGACGAATACAGGACAAAGGCCATAGATATGTATCGTCAAGCATTGAGCATAGATTCTACCAAAGGTAACATTCATTTCAATCTAGGTGTCACGCTTTTGCAAGCAGATCCATTGGCTGCAGCCAATTCCTTTCAGGCAGCACTAAAATATATGCCTTATAAAGAGAAGGACATCTTGCCGACGTATGGTGTTGCCCTAATTAATGCTGGAAAATATCAAGAAGCAATTGATGTACTTACCAAAGCTCTTTCATTGGTTCAATCTGATGAATTGTATTATAACAGAAGTTTGGCTTACATTGGCATTAACAATAAAGACGCAGCAATAGCAGATCTGAGGCAGGCGCTTGCCATCAATCCTAATAATCAATCCGCTCAAATCAAACTGAGTGAATTGTAAATAAAGGCTTAGTATTCTTTTAAAATAAATTTTCTAAGCATATCCAAGGCATAAAAAGTTGTGGTTTCTATGTTTTTTAGTCTGTTTTTGCCAGCTTTCAACAAGAAAGTTTCTTGGATATCCTTATTTCCTACACAAATCCAAATATGACCAACGGGTTTTTCTGGTGTGCCTCCATCAGGTCCGGCAATACCAGTTACACCGATACTTACATCCGATTGCAAGGCGTGATTTGCCCCAATGACCATAGCTTTTACGGTTTCTTCACTCACAGCACCGTAACGAGATATAGTTTCTTCAGGCACTTGCAAAAGGTTTTGTTTTACAGCATTATCATAGGCAACTATGCTACCCATATAATAAGCGGACGATCCAGGTACAGTGACCAATCTTGATGCAATAGCACCACCAGTGCAGCTTTCGGCTGTGGATATTTTAAGATCTTTTTGTATGGCAAGTGTAAGAATCTCTTGCTCAAGTGAAGAATCGTCATATCCGTAAACTATATCGCCCAATTTTTGAGAAATAAGTTGCGTATAATGTTGTATCTCATCATTAAGCTCAGTTTCATTGCTGCCTGTACCACTGAGTCGAAGTCTGACACTAGCGATCGCGGGTAGATAAGCAACCTTTATATAAGACGGCATTGAGGTAACTATGTCGCCAATCATGTTTTCGATGGTAGTCTCTCCTGTACATGCTGTAAGTATAGTTTTATGGTATATTTTAATGGACGAAGTGGATTTAATCATAGGCAGCACAATTTCTGACATAATTGCCTTCATCTCGTATGGTACACCAGGCATAGAGATAATGATTTTTCCTTCATGCTTAAACAACATTCCAGGCGCTGTACCCATACTATTGAATAGGATTTCTACACCATTTGGCATCATACATTGGTCGTGGTGACTTGGTGACATGGATCTACCCAATTTTTCAAAAATACTTTTTATTCTCTCAAATGTTGGTTCATCAAAATACATGTCTCTTCCCAGAAAATCCGCAATGGCTTTTTTGGTAATATCATCCTTCGTAGGTCCTAAGCCACCAGTCATAAACAAAATATCCGTTTCTTCCAATGCTTGTTTCATGCCGAGGATAATCTGACCTGATTCATCAGCAACAGACCATATCTTTCTTACGGAGATACCTATTTCAGACAACTTTTGGCCTAGCCATGCTGAATTAGAATCGATGACCTGACCAATAAGTATTTCGTCGCCAACTGTGATTATTGATGCCCGCATGTTTGTTTGAATTTTTTGTACGGATTATCAACAAGTGGTCGATTAATAAGTTGACAAAGTAGCTTATTATTGATTTTCGTCGAAAAAATCAAACATTTTATATATACATCAGTAATTTACTGAACACTGTTTATTATATTTGCGTTGTTAATTGAAATTTATAAAGTATGGGACTTGCCGAAAGGAAAGAAAGAGATAAATTGGAACTCAAAAAAACAATTCTAGAAGCAGCACAAAAAATGTTGCTTGCACATGGACAAGATGGACTTTCTATCAGGAAAATAGCGGATGAGATCGAGTATAGCCCTGCAACAATTTATTTGTATTTTGCAGATAAGGATGCCATTTTGCATGAACTGATGGAAATGGGTTTTGGTGTGATGAATGAGTATATGAAAGATGCATTCGCCCAAAAAGATCCCATCAAGAGAATACATAGTATTGGGCATGCTTATATCCGTTTTGGATTGGAAAATAAAGACTGGTATGAACTAATGTTCAACTCCGATAAGCCAATGAAACACATTGAAAAATGCTGTGAAGATTGGGATCAAGGTATGGCGATGTTTGCTTTTTTGACTGAAACTTGTCGTCAAGCTATTGAATTACATAAAATGGAAAATGTCGAAGAACAAATATTGGCATTGCAGCTTTGGTGCAGTGTGCATGGCTTGGTCAATCTCGCGTTGACAGAACGATTGGAAATTGTCCAGCAGAATAATAGTCAAGTCCTTATAGAAAAAACCCTTGATGCCATCATTCATACAATATTTAAGGAGTAATTTTTTTGTTTTAGTCAATCAATGTTAATCATCAAAACATGCGAAACTTTTTTCATTTATTAATAATTGTGGCCATTGTTTTTACGAATATTGTGGTAAATGCACAGGATTTTTCGCAGCTTGTAAATAAGGCTTGGGAAAACAATCAGGAACTGAAATTAAAAAATTTTCAACTCCAAAGCGCTGCGCAATCCCTAAATGAGGCTAAGGCATTGTATGGTCCTGAAGTCAAATTTGGTGTCCAATATTCTCTGGCTTCAGGTGGTAGAAGTATCTCTTTTCCCGCAGGTGATTTGCTCAATCCTGTCTATAGCACGCTCAATCAAATCACACAATCCAATGCATTTCCTCAGATATCCAATGTGAACGAACAGTTTCTACCCAATAACTTTTATGATGCTAGATTTCGCGTGACACAACCGATTTTTTACCCAGATTTGGCCATAAATAAAAAGCTAAAATTAGAAATTGTAGAACAAAAAAACCTCGAAGTCAGAGCTTTCAAACGATTGATAAGTAAAGATATCATGCAGGCATATTTTCAATATAACTCTGCTGGTCAGGCCTTAGAAATATTCCAATCTGCGGATACATTACTGAATGAAGCCAAGCGCAGTACGCAAAGTATGATTAGAAATGGTGTAGCACTACCTACTGCAATGTCAAGACTAGAAAATCAAACAGCGGAATTGTTGTCACAAAAAACGGAAGCTGTAGCAAACCACAATAATGCCGAAAAATACCTTAGGTTTTTACTTGGAATAAATGAAAATGAACCATTACCAATAGTTTCTAATTTACCACAAATGCCGACAAATTCACTTGATCAAAAAGGCCAAAGAGAAGAACTTTTGCAAATCCGACAAGCAATGAAGATGCAGTCACTGGCTGTAGAACAGGAAGGAAATTATTATATTCCCAAAATAGGTGTTCAACTTGATGCAGGAAGTCAGGACTTCGATTTTCAGTGGCAACCTTATGTTTTACTGGGTCTGAATGTAGATATGAATATTTATGACAGCAAAAGACATCAATACAGAAAACAAGCGGCAAAAGCGAATATCATGGCCACAGAAGCGCAATTGACACATACAGAAAATCAATTGTCATTACAACAAAAAGTTTCTGAAGAAAATCTAAAAGCAGCCATAATTCAGGCTAATGTTTTCGAAGCGAGAATTAAAGCTACTAAAAAATTATATGATGAAGTTTTTATCAAATATAAGGAAGGAAGTGCTGGATATATTGAACTAATAGATGCCCAAACCCAATATACCCAAATCCGAATCCAACATCTTTTGGCAAATAATAATGCATGGATGAAGTGGGCAGAATATGTTTACGTCGCCGCTATTTATCCTATTCAACAATAATATAATCTTTCAAACAATGAAAACTTTTAATACACTCATAGCTATTATAGGAATTTGTTTTTTTGCGTGTAAATCGGATCCAGATACATCCAAAGCATCACCAAAGATTGCAGAAATTTTTGTAAAAACACATCCTGTAGATACCATCAATGAGTCAGACGATATTCAGGTGCTAGGTATTGTCATGAGTGAGTCAGAAGCAAGACCATCATTCAAAACCGGCGGAGTAATCAAGAAAACTTACGTCAAAGAAGGCGACTTTGTCACTAAAGGTCAGCTATTGGCTACACTGGAAATGCAAGAAATAAACGCACAGGTGCAACAAGCCGAAGAAGGACTTAATAAAGCACTCAGAGACAAAAACAGAGTAGCCAATTTATATAAAGATAGTGTGGCTACATTAGAACAATTTCAAAATGTTAATACTGCTTATGAAGTAGCCAAACGTACAGCAGATATTGCTGCCTTTAACAGGCAATATTCGGAAATAAAAGCGCCTATTTCAGGCAAAATCATCAAACAAATCATGTTTAGTGGTGAGATTACTGGCCCAGGAAATCCCGTATATGCCATTCTCGGTGTAGGAAAAGGTGATTGGATTATTCAAGCTGGACTTACGGACAGAGATTGGGCACGAGTTCATAAAAACGATAAAGTCCAAATCAGTCTTGATGCTTATCCTGGCAAGAAATTTACAGGCTACATTTCTCAAAAATCATCGGTTGGCGGTAGTGCAAGCGGGACATTTGATATAGAAATAAAATTTAGCAACCAACCTGATAATCTTGCAGCTGGTTTGATCACAAATTTGACTATCACTTCAACTAATAAGGAATATTTCACAATTATTCCTATAGAAGCGTTGATAAAATCAAACGGTAAGACGGCTTATGTTTTTACCGCTGAGAATGGCAAAGCAAAACAAATTAAAATCAATATTGCAAAACTTTTGGGTGATAAAGTGGCTGTCGCTTCTGGACTGGATGGTATTTCTAATGTCATCACTACAGGCGCCATGTATCTAGAAGATGGTGACAAAATCAGTCATTAATTTCAGATTACCAAATTTCATTCACCATTCTTAATACGACATTAATATGGGATTCAATAAATTTTTTGTAAAGAATTGGCAGTTTACATTGGTTATATTTGTAGCTGTAATGGTATTGGGTATCAATGCATTGATGAATATGCCAAGAGGTGAAGATCCACCTTTTGGAGCACCGATTTTTTCTATCGTAGTTGTCTATCCTGGTACCAATCCGACAGATATGGAAAAGCTCATTGCGGATCCAATAGAAGAAGAATTATACCAACTATCTGATGTGAAAAAAATAAATACCACTATAAATGATGGACTTATTGTCATGCTTGCTGAATTCAATTTTGGCGTAGATGTAGAAGCAAAAAACAATGATGTCATTCGCGAAATAAATAAAATACGCCCAGATTTACCAGACGGTATCGTATTGCTTGACATCAAAAAAGCGGCGTCAAGTGATGTCGTTATCTTACAGTCTGCCTTGGTATCTGATACGGCTTCTATGGATGTAATGGTTGACTTGGCAGAAAGCCTTGAAAAAGATATTGAACGCATCAAGGATATAAAATGGGTCGAAATCCAAGCAGCACTTGACAAAGAAATTCATATTGATTTGGACTTGGACAGAATGGCTTCAATGAAGTTGGGATTAAATCAAGTCATCGGATTGATTCAGGCCAATAATATCAATATTCCTGGAGGAGATATAGACTTGGGTCAAAAGAAATACAATATCAAGACGACTTCCGAATTTAAGACCATCGATGACATTAAATCAACGATTGTACAAGTGACACCTGATGGCAAAACCGTGAAACTCGGACAAATATCGGAGATTTACTATACCGAGGAGACTACGGACCACATAGTAAGACATAATAATCATAGAGCTATTTGGGTCAATTCAGCCATGAAGGACAAGAAAAACATCATAGCTGTTCGCCACGAATTGGAAAAAGTATTGACTCATTTCAAAGAAAAACTACCTAAAGGAATCACATTGGAACATGCCTTCGATCAGGAAATTGGTGTAAAACATCGGCTTTCTGGTTTAGGCAGAGATTTTGCCATAGCAATTTTCCTAGTGTTATTGACCTTACTTCCTTTAGGCACCAGAGCGTCTATTGTCGTTATGATTTCTATCCCGTTATCGTTAAGTATAGGCTTATTTATGTTGGATTTATTGGGATATACACTCAATCAACTGAGCATCGTCGGTATGGTAGTGGCATTGGGACTTTTGGTGGATGATAGTATCGTCGTGGTGGAGAATATAGAACGTTATATGCGCAAAGGAATTTCGGCAAAAGAAGCGGCGATTTCTGCAACAAACCACATTATGGTGGCCATCATGGGATGTACGGCTACCTTATTATTGGCATTTCTTCCATTGGCCAATCTGCCCGAAGGTTCAGGCGATTTTATTCGTTCATTGCCTATGGCCGTGATGTTGACAGTTTTGGCTTCCTTATTTGTATCGGTTACAATTATACCATTTTTGTCGTCTATCTTGCTGAAAGCACATGAAAATGCAGCAGGCGGCGAAGGCAATTTTTTCTTTAATGCCTTTAAAAAATATGTAAATAATCCTTACCAAAAATTGTTGCAGTGGTGTATGACGCACAAGGTGACAACATTGGTTTTAGCGGCAGTTATTTTTGGATTGTCTTTGATGTTGGTGCCAGTTTTGGGATTTAGTTTGTTTCCCGAATCAGAAAAACCAATCGTTACCATTGATATAGAAACTGAACCTGGTTCCAATCTTACACACACAGATAAAGTGGTACGAAAAGTGGAACAAAAACTACTGTCATTTCCAGAAATAGACCATATAAGTGCGAATGCAGGCAAGGGCAATCCAAGGATTTATTATAATGAATTTCAGCGTCAAAATTCATCCAATTTCGGGCAAATTATCGTATATCTAGATGAAAAAACCAAAGTTCCAGAAATTATAAAATTTGCCGAAAAGGCGAGAACAGAACTTGCCAATTTTCCAGGTGTGAGAATAGAAGTCAAAAGATTTCAACAAGGGCCACCTATCACTGCGCCTGTAGAAATGCGTATTATTGGCAATAATCTGGATACATTGGACAAGTTAAGTGCTAAAGTAGAAAAATTGGTCAAAGCAAGGCAAGGTACAATGTATGTACGCAATGACCTAAAATATGTTAAATCCGATATCATCGTAGATGTCAATAAAGAGAAAGCAGGTTTATATGGTATCAATGGTGCGGAGATTGCCAAAACGGTGAGACTAGCAATAGCTGGACTTGACATAAGCGAAATCAGTAATACCGAAGGCGATGAATTCAAAATGAAGATATCGCTCACTCAAAATACCGAAAATGCACTCCAGATGTTTGACAAAGTTTATGTCACATCGATGAGTGGATCCCTTGTACCCATAAAAAACATAGCAGAATTATCACTAAAGCCTTCAGCATCCATCATACGGCATTTTAATAAGGAACGTTATGCATTAGTCAGTTGCTTTGCGCAAAATGGAGTCAACATCAGCCAGCTTACAGATGATATACTTAATGATATTTCGACTCAAGTGCCAATGCCAGACGGATTCCGCGTGATTGCTGCCGGCGAACGCGAATCTTCACAAGAGTCTTTTGGCGGCTTAGGTACGATTATCATTCTTACTGTATTTGGATTATTGGCGATTTTGATTTTAGAATTTAGGACGTTCAAATCGACCATTATCGTCCTTAGTGTTATACCTATGGGAATAATTGGTGCCTTGGTGGCTTTATACGTTTCAGGAGAGTCATTATCGTTTGTGGCGACAGTAGGTATCATCGCATTAATGGGTATAGAAATCAAAAACTCCATCCTGATGGTTGATTATACCAATGGTCTTAGAGAACAAGGAATGAACTTGTATGATGCAGTCATGGATGGCGCTGAAACCAGATTTTTGCCGATCCTCTTGACCTCGATGACGGCTATCGGTGGATTGACACCATTAGTGCTCGAAAATTCGCCGTTGATCAGCCCATTGGCCATTGTGTTGATAGGTGGATTGATAAGTAGTACTTTACTGAGTCGATTGGTTACTCCGGTATTGTATTATTTGATTCCACCGCAAGTGAAGTAAAGAGTTGAATTTTTAATGGCATTCAAAATTGAAGACATCGAGACTATTTGAATACAAATTCATACTTTTGTAATTCAAAGAAGTCAAAACATGTATAGTACAGATACACAGCAGCATTTTGTTGCTTTGAGCAAAAATTTTATTTCATCTCCAGCTACAGCGAATGACCTAAAGGAATTAAGGGATCTTTTGGTATTTCATGAACGGAAATATTATATCGAAGATAGCCCGCTGATTTCGGATTTTGAATATGATATTTTGTACAAGCAACTGGTCTCGTTGGAAGAACAATATCCCGATCGGATAACTACTGACTCACCAACCCAAAGGGTAAGTACTGATTTGTCGGGTGATTTTCCGCCTGTACAACATACCGTTCCGATGCTTTCTCTTGATAATTCGTACAATGAAGACGACCTGAATGATTTTGATGCAGCAGTTAAAAAATTGTGCAACCTACCTTCAGATGTCGATATTGAATATTGTGTAGAACCGAAATTTGATGGAGGAAGTATTGCTTTGGTTTATGAAAATGATGTACTTGTAAGAGCAGCCACTAGAGGCAACGGCACTATGGGTGAAGAGATGACGCCAAATGCACGAACATTGCCGAGTATCCCATTGAAAGCTGATTTCGCTTCGTTTGGTATTGTCAAAGCTGAATTGAGAGGCGAAGCACTCATACGCAAAGACAATTTCGAAAGAATCAATAAAGAAAGAGAAAAAGAAGGACTGACACTTTTCGCCAATCCAAGAAATGCAGCAACTGGTGGTCTTCGGACCAAAGATGCCAACGAAACTCGCAAACGAGGACTTGAAGCTTTTGTGTACCAATTGGCTTATGCTGTTGATAATAATGGAAATTCGGTACTTCCGACAATGAAAACACACATTCAAGGAATTGAAATGTTGGGCAAACTCGGGTTTAAAATCCCAAAAGATGAAAAAGCTGTTTGTAAAAATATAGGCATTGTCCATAATTTTGTAAAATATTGGGAAGAAAAACGAGATACCTACGCTTACGAGATCGACGGTATGGTTATCAAGGTAAATAGCCTGGAACTTCAAGAAAAATGTGGATTTACCGCACATCATCCACGATGGGCTATTGCATTTAAGTTTAAGGCCAAACAGGCCACAAGCAAACTACTAGCTGTAGAGTATCAGGTAGGAAAAATAGGCTCTATTACGCCTGTTGCCAAGATCGAACCTGTTTATTTGGCCGGAGTGACTGTTTCATCTATTTCTCTTCACAACGAAGATTTCATAAGGTCCAAAGACTTACGTTTAGGCGATACTGTGTTGGTAGAACGTGCAGGAGATGTCATTCCTTATATCGTAAAATCGTTTCCTGAGTTGCGCACAGGCGTTGAAGAAATCATCAATTTCCCCGAGTTTTGTCCGACAAATACCAGTGATACAGCTGTAAGATTGATAAAAGAAGATGGAGAATCAGCTTGGCGATGTCCAGACTGTATGTGCGGTGCACAAGACCTTCAAAAGATGATATTTCATGTGTCAAAAGATGCGATGGATATTGATGGATTTGGAAAGTCATATGTAGAGCGATTTTTTGATTTAGGCTGGATTAAAGATATCAGCGATATTTACAACCTTGATTATGACAAAATAGCTGTTTTGGAAGGATTCGGCAAACGGTCGGCTGAAAACATAAAATTATCTGTTGAAAAGGCAAAATCAAATCCTATACAGCGGCTTTTACATTCGTTAAGCATCCATCATTTGGGCAAAAAAGCGAGTAAACTCATCGCAGAACAAATCAGCCATGTACTTGATCTTCAGCACTGGCCAAAAGAAAGATTTCTTGAGATAAAAGATATTGGTCCTGTTGTTGCAGATAATGTTATTGCTTGGTTTGCCAATGAAAAAAATATGAACATGTTACATCAGATGGAGTCTTATGGTGTAAATCTCACACAGACGGACGAAGATAAACCATTGCAAGTAGCAGAAGATGCCGTTTTTTCTGGTAAAACCATACTTTTTACAGGTACATTACTGAAAATGGGTCGCAAAGAAGCCGAAGAGAAAGCCGCCAAAGCTGGAGCAAGAAATATCTCTGCGGTGAGTGCAAATCTCAATATCCTAGTTGTGGGCGAAAAAGCTGGTTCTAAACTTAAAAAAGCCCAGGAACTTGGCACCGTACAGATTATGACTGAGGACGAATTTCTTAATTTGATAGAATAATCCTATCTTCGTCTATTGAATATTGTGATTTGTATTATTTACGTGAGATATTCGCACATTGTACAATTCGTAACTTATATTTGACCCAATCAAAACAATGTCAGCAATGAGATTTTCTTTTTTCTTTTTTCTTTTTTTCATTTTTATTACTTCATTATCATCCCAAGAGCGTTCCAATCATGCCAAAAAATTTGAGCAATTGGATAATATATTGCGCTCACCCAATGAATATCGTGGAGCTGATGGTGCTCCCGGACCTAAATATTGGCAACAAAAGGCCGATTATAAAATAAAATGTACACTTGATACCAAGGAGCAACGATTGGATGGTAGCGAATCGATAACATATCATAATAATTCGCCTGTGGAGATGACGTATTTATGGTTACAACTTGATGAAAATGAGCATACACCTACATCTCCAAAACACCATATCGAGGGATCGAAAATCTTTGATGTAATGAATGAAGATGCCATAGACCGTTTTGAAGCCACATCCAAACTAGATAAATTTGGAGTCAATATCAAAAAAGTAACTTCTGATAAAGGTACACCGCTAAAATATCTTATCAATCAAACGATGATGAGAATAGACTTGCCACAACCTTTAAAACCAGGTAAAAAAATAACATTTAACATAGATTGGAGTTATTACCTCATAGACAGGATGAATACACCTAGTTGGGGAAGAGGTGGATTCGAATACTTCAAGGATCATGGCAACTATTTGTACACTGTCGTGCAATGGTTTCCACGCATGTGTGTGTATAGCGACTTCGAAGGATGGCAAAATAAGCAATTTTATGGTCGCGGAGAATTTGCCTTGTCGTTTGGAGATTATGAAGTAGAAATCACTTTGCCTTCTGACCATATTGTCGCAGGAACTGGCGAGTGCCAAAATTACAAGGAAATGTTGAGTCCGACGCATTACAATAAGTGGATTCAGGCACAAAATAGCAAAACTCCATTGGAAATCGTAACACTTGATGAAGCAAAGGCAAATGAAAAAACGCCGATTTCGTCAAAAATGAAAACATGGAAATACAAGGCCAAAAATGTGCGAGATTTTGCTTGGACAGCAAGTAAAAAATTTGTTTGGGATGCTATGCCGCACTATAATGAATTAGGTCAAAAGGTGATGTGTATGAGCCTTTATGGCAAGGAAGCTTATCCTATCTACAATAAATATTCTACCAAGGTGATAGATCACACATTGCGTTCATATTCAAAATATTCTATACCTTATCCATATCCAGTAGCCATCTCGGTAGAAGCGGCCAATGGCATGGAATATCCGATGATTTCGTTTAATCCTGGTCGTGCCGAAGATGATGGAACATATACCGAAGGCTCGAAAAGAGCAGCTATCCTCGTTATTATCCATGAAGTGGGACATACCTATTTTCCTATGATCTTTAATAGCGATGAAAGGCAATGGGCTTGGTTTGATGAAGGGGTAAATAGTTTTATGCAATTCATAACCGAGCAAGAATGGGACAACAATTTTAAATCAGAAGGTGGTGTACCACACAATATTACAGAATATATGGCTCGACCAAAAGATAAACTGGAGCCTATCATGACCAATAGTGAAAATATCATCGACTATGGCAATAACGCTTATGACAAACCGGCAACAGCACTAAATATCCTGCGTGAGACCATCATGGGACGTGAACTATTCGACTATTCTTTCAAGGAATATTGCCGTCGATGGGCATTCAAGCACCCAACACCGGATGATTTCTTTAGAACGATGGAAGAAGCCAGTGCCATGGATCTTGATTGGTTTTGGAGAGGCTGGTTTTATAGTATTGATGCTGTGGATATCTCATTGGATAGTGTGACATGGTACAAAGCTGACCTCGATAATGACCCAAAGAAAAGTATCGATACTTTCCGTACTTCAATTAAGAAACCCAAAAATTTCCTAACTAAGCAGCGCAATCGCGAACAATTCGGTACTTTTCCGGTAGAAAGAGATAGCACAGTATCAGATTTTTATAACACATATCGCCCTTGGGAAACTGAGGATTCTGTAGATGTAGAGATCAGAATGAAATACGATAGTTTGATGACAAAAGAAGAAAAAACTGAAAAGTATGGTGAAAAAAACTATTATGAACTCCAATTTAGCAACAAAGGAGGATTGGTCATGCCCTTAATTATTCAGTGGACTTTTGACGATGGTACCGTAGAAGTGGAGCGTGTGCCAGTGGAAATTTGGCGGAAAAATGAGCAAAAAGTGACCAAGGTATTTGTCAAAGATAAAGAAGTCACTGCCATCGAATTAGATCCATTCAAGGAAACAGCCGATATTGACGAATCAAATAACAGCTTTCCAGTAAGAGAAGTACCGACCAGATTTCAGCTCTTCAAAAAACATAAATACAAAGATAAGCCCAATCCCATGCAGAAAGCAAAACAACAGCGCGACATCAGGCCATGATACAAAAGCGAGTTTAAGCTGATTGCAGCTCTATTAAAGTAATTTCTGGCCACATACCGACTCTTCCAGGGAAACCAAGGAAGCCAAAGCCTCTATTTACGTATAGATATTTGTCGTCTTCTTGGTATAAACCCAGCCATTTTTTGTATCTATACTGGGCAGGCGACCACTTAAAACCTGGCATTTGAAACCCAAATTGGAAGCCATGCGTATGACCGCTGAGGGTCAAATCCATTTTTTTAGGAAAACTCAGCACCTTTTCGTCCCAATGTGTAGGATCGTGAGACATGAGGATCTTAAAACCGTTTCCATCCAAGTTTTGAGTGGCTTTTGCCAAGTCTCCTTTTTTGGGAAACCAATGTCCAGCGCCCCAATTTTCGACACCTACAATATGAATAGTCTCGCCATCTTTGGTGATACTTCGGTTTTCATTATTTAGGAGATCAAATCCCATTTTTTTAAATTTTGAGAAAAAATCTTCAAAATATACCTTCTCAGCTTTTGGGTCATTTTTATCATAATGTCCATAATAATCATGATTGCCGAGCGTGGCTAATTTCCCATATTTGGCTTCTATTTCAGAGAAAATTTCAATATAAGGATCGATCTCATCTTTTTCGGAATTGACTAAGTCACCAGTAAAACATACAAGATCTGCCTTGAGTTCATTGATCTTTTCAATGCCTTTTCTGACCTTGTCGGGATTATCAAAACTACCAGCGTGAATGTCTGAAATCTGGACAAGTCTAAATCCATCAAAGGCTTTAGGCAAGTTCTCAAATTTTAGAACCAATTTTTGGACAGTATATTGATACTTACCTTTAGTGATGCCATACAACATACTGAAAAATGGTATTCCAGCCATAAAAGTACCTGTGGTAGTGATAAATTTTCGCCTTTCGGGAATAAATGAAGCTACAACCGAATCATCTTCAGAAAATAAAGATTTTAGGTAATTAATTCCGCCCATCAAAGCTCGACCACTATCTTGTATAATAAGTATGGTACAGAAAAGCAATTTTGTGAAAAACATAGTCATCACAAATCCTATCAAGAAATTTAGAAATTCTGTTTTTGGCTGTGGCTGATCTGATGTATAAAACAAATAATTGGAAATCAATGCATAATAAACAAATGCGCTGAGTCCAAAATAAAGCAACATAAAAACTTTGCCAAAACGTGCACTAATGATACTCTTTAGTCCGAAGTAAGTGTACACATCGAGGAAAATGAAAATTGCTCCTAAAAATATGAAAAATCCGACTTTACCCATTTTTATAAAATATTTATTATTAATAGAAAAATGAACTTAAAGTTTCGCTAACGAGTTGAAATTTGTACAAATCGACGAATTCTGACGACTAAATTACATAATTGCTAAACAAAAATCAAGATCCTTATTTTTACTATATCTAAATAAGAAAGTGCTGATAATGAGTGAGTTCCGTAGGTTGATGAATACTTTAGCATTTTTTTAACACTATTCAGAATGAAAATTCTTGATTATTGTTCAATATTTCTATACATTTGTTGCAACAAAAAAATATAATCATGTCAACATCAGAATTTGATAAAAAATTTGACATCCTGACTGACTCTCTAAATGCATTTGCATATAATCTTACTAAAAATACTGAAGACGCACGAGACCTTTATCAAGAAACAGCGATCCGAGCGATAACAAATAGGGATAAATTCAGACCCGATACCAATTTTAAGGCTTGGACTTTTACCATAATGAAGAATATCTTTATCAATAATTATCGTAAAAAGGCAAAGTCTAATACAATTATTGATTCCACAGATAACCTATATTTTATCAACTCTGGCAATGTACTTATAGAAAACGATGCCAATAGAAATATCCTTCTTGATGAGTTGAATGCAATGATCAACTCTTTAGAAGATAGCATCAGGATTCCATTTGTAATGCACCATGAAGGGTTTAAGTATCAGGAGATCGCTGATGAATTTAATTTGCCACTAGGTACAGTAAAGTCGCGCATATTTTTTGCCAGAAAGGCACTCAAAGAAATGATCAAAGAAAGTTACGGTGATTATACTTTAGTTCGCTCACTTTCTGCCTGATATATTCAAACAAGGCTATGACTTTTGATTAGCTTATTTGATAAAAAAGTAATAGCATCTGTCTTGAAACACGGCGAATTTGCCAAAATTCTGAGCCATTGGTCATCTGCTAACCAACGCAGCCTTCCTTGGAAAAAGGATAATGATCCCTATAAAATCTGGATATCTGAGATTATCTTGCAACAGACAAGGGTAAGTCAAGGTACACCATATTTTTTGCGGTTTATTGAAGCTTTTCCTAATATTAAGGCATTAGCTGCAGCCTCTGAGGATCAGGTCTTGAAGCTATGGCAAGGATTGGGTTATTACACCCGTGCTAGGAATCTTCATGCAACTGCAAAGCAAATTGTGGAAGAATATGGTGGAATTTTCCCAAATTCCTACAGCGAAATCATCAAACTTAAAGGCATTGGTAGTTACACTGCATCGGCTATAGCATCCTTTGCATTCGAACAAAAACATGCGGTAGTAGATGGAAATGTATTGAGATTCATAGCTCGACTCTTGGGAATCAAAGAAGCAATAGATAAACCACAATTGAAAAAACAAATAACTGAATTTGTAAATCAAGCTATCCAAACAACACATCCTTCTATTTTCAATCAGGCATTGATGGATTTCGGGTCAATGGTATGCACTGTTTCCAAACCATTTTGTCACACATGCCCATTTTCGAAGGATTGTATTGCATTCTTACATGGTGAAGAAAATATAATTCCATTCAAAACAAAAAAGAAGGCGAAAAAAGACCGGTATTTTCATTACTTCGATTTGCGTTTTCCCGATAACATGACTTTAATCTTCCAACAAAAATCAGATGATATTTGGAAGAAACTTTACTTGCTACCTTATATAGAATCTCAAACTGGAAATGTGCCTGAAATGGACGCAATAAAAAAGTATATTGAAGATCAATTGGGCTATTATATGGATTTTGACCTTAAAATATTATCAGTAAAAAACGATGTGCAGCTACTCACACATCAAAAAATTCATGGTTTTTTTTATAAAATTGATATAGAAAAACTGCCGTATAAAATAAATCAAGATCATTATTTGGTAGAACGGTCAAAAGTAAGCACCTTTGCATATCCAAAAATCATTACTAAGTACTTAGAATATACAATTATCTGACTGGTTGTCAGTTTATTATAAAATTTACTTTAATATATTAAATCAAAAATATGGTCAATAAAGTAACACTCATCGGACATTTGGGCAAAGACCCTGATATCAGAACATTGGAAAATGGAACAAAAGTAGGTACGTTTTCATTGGCGACAAGC
This sequence comes from uncultured Saprospiraceae bacterium, assembly GCA_937952155.1. GTDB lineage: Bacteria > Bacteroidota > Bacteroidia > Chitinophagales > Saprospiraceae > OLB9. Next base: position 24,963 of record CALFYH010000398.1, on the reverse strand, counting down.
GAGAGTTATAAAGATAAAAGTGATCAATGGCAAACGCTAACCGAATGGCACAATATCGTGGTCTGGAGAGGATTGGCCGAAAAAGCTGAAAGAGACCTAAAAAAAGGAAATCTTGTTTATATCGAAGGTAAAATCACTCATCGAAAATATAATGATAAAGACGGTGTAGAGAGAAGCACAACGGATATCGTAGCCAATACACTCAATTCGCTGGAAAGACGTGAGAAAAGCCAATTCGGACAATCGGGCGCTTTCCCTTCTATAGACGATGATCCTGCATCTCGTGCACCACAGAATACATCACAACCAGCAAGTCAAAATAACACAGAGCCTCCAATGGATGATCTGCCTTTCTAATTACTGGTTCTATTTTTTAACAAAAACCAATATTTTGGATCCTGAGCCCAATTTACTTTTAATTCCACTTCAGATGCTGATCGAGCAACCTGATAGTGGTGTGATGTTTCAGGTGATACTTTTTTTATTTCTTTTGCTTTGTTCTGGATTAATTTCGGCTTCAGAAGTTGCTTATTTTTCTCTAAATATCAAAGATATAAAGGATTTGGAGGAATCTGAATTAGCTTCTTCAAAACGGGCATTAACACTCAAGGAAAGGCCCAGATACTTATTGGCTACCATTCTAATTTCCAATAATTTTGTCAATATTGCTATCGTCATTGTCGCCGAAGGTATCCTAAGAGTCTTGCTAGGCGAGTCCACCTTACTCTCAATGGGTCAATGGTTGCATGACAATTTGTTATACAATATTGCAGCACCTACAACAATTGCCAGTGCAATAAATTTTCTCATAACTGTGGTGGGCGTCACATTCATTTTGGTTCTCTTTGGAGAGGCGATGCCGAAAATCTATGCTACGCTCAATAAAATGAAAATGGTCAATCTAATGGCCGCTCCTTTATCCATGTTGATGTATTTGCTAAGCCCAATCAGCAATATCCTGGTGAAATGGTCATCATCTATGGAGAAATCCTTAGGTGTCAATGCAGCTTCAACGCAAACAAGCAAAGAAGACATAGATGCCGCCATAGATCTTACAGTCAATAATGATTCGGAGGCTTCAGTTCAAGAGGCAGATATACTCAAAGGTATTGTGAACTTTGGTGATACTTCGGCAAAACAAATTATGAGGCCACGAATGGACATTGTAGGTCTGGACGATGATTTTAATTTTAAGGAAGTGATGAAGGTCGTCAAGGATTCTGGATATTCGAGATTGCCGGTTTTTCATGAAGAATTGGACAAAATTATAGGTATACTGTATGTGAAGGATTTGCTTGCATTTACCGAAGCACCCGAGACATTTGATTGGAAAAAACTTATCAGAAATGAAGTCCTTTACGTACCTGAATCCAAGAAAATAGACGAACTGCTCCGTGAATTTCAATCCAAACGCATGCACATGGCTGTAGTCGTCGACGAATATGGAGGTACTGCCGGTATTGCTACACTCGAGGATATCATGGAAGAAGTAGTAGGAGATATCAAAGACGAATTTGACCAAGAAGAAGAGGTAGATTATATTAAAATAGCGCCAAACCATTATATTTTTGAAGCCAAAACATTGTTAAATGACGTATGTCGTGTCATCGGTCAGAATACGGGTATTTTTGATGAAGTCAGAGGTGAGGCTGACTCCCTAGGTGGATTAATACTGGAGGTAATCGGTCATATACCCAACTCAGAAAAGGAAATTGCCATTGACAATATTGTTTTAAAAGTCGTAGCTGTCACTAAACGTCGTATAGAAAAAGTAAGTCTCATAGTTCATGAATCGGTATAATTATCTTTTTATTATCATAGTTTTGGTCGCCATGTCATGTGGTGAAGAAAGCCTGAAAACACCCAAACTCCGTATGTATCCGCGCGTCTTTTACCCGCAAAAAACATATACGGACTTTGATTCTTCTATGTGTAACTTTTCTTTCAGAATACCCAATTACGTCACCGTAGTTCAAGATTCCTTTATCTTTGATGGTAAACCTTCACATCATTGTTGGTTTGATTTGCAATTCAAGGGATTGAATGCCAGCTTACATTGTAGCTATCACAAACTTACAGCCCAAAAAGATTTGTCTTCGTATGTAAATGATGCTTTTACCATAGCTGGAAAACATAATATAAAAGCGAATTATCGTAAAGAAACAGTCATCGCAAATAAAAATGGCGTTAAAGGCATACTTTTTGAAATAGAAGGTCCGGTAGCTAGTCCATTACAATTTTATCTTACTGATGAAAAGCATCATTTTTTCAGATCTTCACTGTATTTTAATAGTAAAGTAAATCCAGACTCTACAGCACCAGTTTTGCAATTCATCCGTACGGATATAGACAGCCTAATATCTTCTTTCAAGTGGAAGGAATAATTTGTTATAATGGCTTTTTAGCGAGGTAAAAATACAAACTGAGCACCCAATTCACTTAGAACAAACAAGCACAAGTAAATTTCAGGATCTTTGTATGTGGCTATAAATTCTTGCGCTTTTTCATGAAAGATGATTTCTTTTGTGACAAACTCTTCCAATGTAGATGCATTGACCGACCAACGAAATTTAGTACCTGCTTGGATAAGCAATACACCCATATCCATTTCTTGCTGGTGGATAACAAATATCGGATATTTGGATACTCCTTCATCCAAAATGACATCTGACGCTTGTGCTAATATCTTTTTGTAGGGACTCAACTCCTTTTCCAATTCGAGAAATCTATCTGTCTGGCTCATGCTTTGGGTCTTAAAATTAATTTGGCCACACTTTCTATATGATGTGTATGTGGAAACATATCCACGGGCTGTACAGAAATAACATCGTATTTCTCAGACAAAAAATGGAGATCTCTGGCTTGTGTTGCTGGATTACAACTGATATACACCATTCTTGGTACAGCGAGCTCTAGCAAAGTTTTTACTACATTTTCGTGCATGCCTTGTCTCGGTGGATCTGTGATGATTACATCTGCTTTGCCATGTTTTGCTACAAAATCATCATTGAGCAAATGCTTGACATCGCCAGCATAAAATGTGGCATTTTGAATGTTGTTTAGTTTCATATTGATATTGGCATCATCGATGGCTTCAGAGATTTCTTCAATACCAGTTACTTGTTTTACTTTATCGGCAATATAAAGTGCTATACTTCCCAAACCTGTATATAGATCATACACGTTGTCATTAGGAGTTAAGTCTGCGTATTCTGCTGCCACATCAAAAAGTGTCACAGCTTGTTTGGGATTAGTCTGGAAAAATGATTTTGTCCCGATACGATAGCTTACTTCTCTTAGATTTTGAACTATAAATGGCTGACCGTGATAATTGATTACCTCTTTATCCCAGATGGTGTCGTTTACTTTGTCGTTTACACAATAATTAAGTGAAGTGATCTGAGGGAACTTATTTTTTAAAGCTTCCATTAACACCAAGATCTTTTCTTGATCTTCATGTCCAAAGATAAGAATTACCATCCACTCGCCGGTGGTAGTATTGCGCACGATCATATTTCTAAGCAATCCTTGATGTGCTCTCAAATCATAGAACGAATACTCGTGTTCCAATGCAGTAGCTTTCACAAAATTTCTGATTTCATTCGTCAGGTCATCTTGCAAAAGACACTGGTTTATATCTACTATTTTGTCAAAATATCCTGGTTTATGAAAACCGAATGCAGGTGTATTACTGAAATCTTCATTTTGGGCGACTTCTTCTTTGGAAAGCCATCTTTTGGAAGAGAAACTATATTCTAACTTATTGCGATATTGAAAATTTTCATCACAACCTATTATCGGTTTTACCAATGATGGATCCAATTTTGCAATACGACTGATACAATCCTTGACGGTCTGAAATTTATGGCGCAATTGGGCTTCATAATCCAGATTCTGCCATTTACATCCACCACAAACACCAAAATGTTGACAAACAGGAGTAACACGTTCTTTGGAATATGAGACAAAGTTTTTGACAATGGCTTCGCTCATAGATTTTTTCTTGCGCAAAACCAATACATCCACAACATCGCCAGGCACGGCTCCTTCAGTAAATATCACTTGTCCTTCTTCGGTACGACCTACAGCCTTGCCTCTGTCAGCAATACCTGTGATCAGTACATTGGTGAATATCTTTTTATCTTTTTTTCTGGCCAATGTGAAACATTTATTGTCTGAAAATCTGCGGTGATTAGTTGAAATACTCTTTCATACGCTCAAAAAATCCTTTTTCACCACTATTGGGTCTTGGATTAAAGTTGGGCATATTTCGCATTCTTTCGAGAATCTCGGTCTCTTCAGATGTCAAAACCTTGGGTGTCCAAATATTCACATTAATGAGCTGATCGCCTTTTCCATATTGTTGTAAAGAAGGAAGTCCTTTTCCTTTGAGTCGGAAGATCTTACCAGCTTGAGTACCTGCAGGGATTTTAACTTTTACATTGCCTGAAAGTGTCGGAACTTCTGCTGTTGTACCTAAAGATGCATCTGCAAAATTTAAGAACAAATCGTAAATTACATTCATACCATCACGACTGAATTGCTCATGTGGTTTTTCTTCGATATTGATCAATAAGTCACCAGCAGGACCGCCAGCCTGACCTACATTACCTTTACCTCTCATCGATAGCTGCATGCCTTCTTGCACGCCAGCAGGTATTTCTATTTCTATCAATTCTTCGTCCATAGTCCTACCATCTCCACGACAAGTACCGCATGCAGCTGTTATACTTTTACCTGATCCATTACACTTAGGGCATACTACTGTGGTCTGCATTTGACCCAAGAAGGTATTTTTAACTTGGCGGACATAACCAGAACCATGACAAGTACCACAAGTAGAGACACTGTTTCTGTCTTTGGCACCTGATCCATTACATGTCTTACAAGCAACTTGCTTTTTTACTTTTATTTTTTTTGTTACTCCCGATTCGATTTCTTCTAGGGTAAGACTCACTTTTATACGAAGGTTACTACCTTTCTGACCACTTGATGTTCGACTTCTACCACCTTGATTGCCAAAAAATGATTCAAAAGGACTACCACCATCACCAAATATATCGCCAAAATGTTGGAAGATGTCTTCCATACTGCCACCTGAGAATCCGCCACCCATATTCTCAACTCCTGCATGTCCATACCGGTCATATTTGGCTTTTTTATTGGCGTCACTTAATACCTCATATGCTTCGGCTGCTTCTTTAAATTTTTCTTCGGCAGCTTTGTCACCAGGATTTCGGTCCGGGTGGTATTGCATAGCTACTTTTCTGTAGGCTTTTTTTATGGTGCCTTCGTCGGCATTTTTATCTACACCTAATATTTCGTAATAATCCCGCTTCATTATAATTATGCTGTTACTTTTGCCATTAAGGCATATGATTTTAATTGATTATTTGGCTACTATCACTTTTGCGTATCTGATGATCTTGTCATTGAGTGTATAACCTTTTTCTATGGTATCGATCACTTTGCCTTTCATATCATCTGTTGAGGCTGGTATATCTGTGACTGCCTCATGAAATTCAGGATCGAAGTCCATACCCGTGGATTCCATTGGTTTTAAACCTTTGTGCTCTAGTGTACTGAACAATTTATGATAAACCAAGCTAACACCTTCGCTAAATGTCTCTGCTCCGCTATCTGAACTCTTCTTGGCACGATCGAAATCATCTAAGATTGGAAGCAATGAAGTTAATGTTTCTTGTGCGGCAGTTTTCATCAGGTCAAATCGTTCTTTGACACTTCTTTTTTTGAAATTATCAAATTCGGCAAATAATCTTAGATACTTATCCTTTGATTCTTCAATCTCAGATTTGAGTGTTTCTATTTCCTGAAGTAATTCGGCCGAACCATTTTCTTCTTCTTTTTTCTTTTTTGATTTCTTTATTGAATGATCTTCTGTCTGATTTGACATAAACTCCTTGATTTTGTTTAACATACTTTTGTTTATCAATTTTATTGCCACACTTAAAATCAGGTCAAAATGGCAGAATAATACCTTAGATTAGTGCAAAAATGGCAACTTTATCAAGATATTATTAGGTAAATGAACTGATTAAAAAATATTGGCATAACAAAGATGACTAAGATTTACGCACTTAGAAAGGACGAAATGGCATTCTTGGCAAAATCTGATAATATAAGTTTGCCACTCATTTCGGCTCTTTTTTCTAGCAGTTCGTCCCAGTGGTCTGTGCCTTCCCAAAATACCTTTTTGAGCATCATGAGTGCTTCAGGGCTTTTCTTAATAAGATCAGCCGTAAAATGATCGATATAAGCATCAAGCTGTTGTACAGATTCAAATGATTCTGTAAAAAGTCCTTTTTGTTTTGCCCAATCTGCCGTCTGCCATTCGGTAGCATTGAGTGCCATCTGACTGAATGCTGAAAATCCAACTTTGCGTTCTACCGCTGGTCCGATTACAAATGGTCCTATACCTACCGCTAATTCGGAAAGTCTTACTGAGGCATATTTGGAAGCCATACAATAATCACATGCAGCAGCTAGTCCAACGCCACCGCCCACAGCTTTGCCATGTACGCGACCTATTACAATTTTAGGGCATTTTCGGATGGCATTGATCACACCAGCAAATCCCATAAAAAACTTCTTTCCTGTATGGAAATCTTCGATAGATGACAATTCTGTAAAGCTCGCACCCGCACAAAATGTTTTCTCGCCTTCACTTTTTAATAGGATCAAAATGGTATCAGGATCGGCTCCTGCTTCAGAAATCTTTTCTGCTAATTCTGCCAACAAATATCCTGGTAAAGAATTTTGCGCAGGATGATAAAATGTGATCGTTGTTATGTGATTTGAGTACGTAGAAAGTACATGACCTTGAGACATGGTTATATTTTTAGCCCACAATAATATTCAAAAATTCCAATATTTAATAATTATTTATCAATAGCCACCTAGATTCATCATACACAATTGATCTGAATTAAAGCACTAAATAAAATCTTCTCAGTAAACTTTAGTTGATTTGCCAAAAACCACTATTCGTTATCCAAACCACGATTTATGAATTGGATGAATGGTTTCAGTGCTTCTAATCGGACATAAATGTTTTCTACCAAATTTTTTGATGTCAAAAGGTCATCTGAAATAGGAGCCGATGTAGTGAAACTTTTGAGCTTAATAAATTCGATTGCTGGATCATCAGCTTCAAATCCTTTTGGAGGACGACTTAGTTTTTGACCTTCTTCTATATCTAGAGCGCCATAATACTTTTTGAAATCTGGTTTTTCTAATATTTCTGTGAGGTCAGGAATAAAGTAATGGATTTCTTTTCTAACTTTCAGGAGCAATGCTGACTCAGGCATCCATAGGCCTCCACCTGCAAATGACGCACCTTCTTCTATATGGAAATAATATGCGGCCCTAGACATGCGTTTACCACCAGGTTGTAAGACTATACCCAGATTCGTTTTGTACGGTGATTTATTAGCACTAAAGCGTATGTCTCTATTGATACGGAAGATACAATCTTTTGCTGTCAACATTTCGAGTGCTGGATCTATTTTTTTCATGGATTCTAGTAGATCGGCAGCTAATGCGAGATAATCACTCTTGACTTTTTCATATCTCTTTCTGTTGGCGTCAAACCATTCCTTGTTATTATTTGCTTTAAGTTCTCGCAAAAATTCAAGTGTATGTGATTGTAACATGTTCAAGACAATTTAAAATCTAAAACCAAAAGAGACCTCTAATCCTATATTTCTATCAAAATGATTAGACTTAATGCCTATATCATTTTTTTCATCAAATGTCTTTCTTAAAAAATCCACTTTATCATTTGTTACATCTGTCAGCCCATAATCATATCGCAATCCGAAATAGAAGCCTTTATTGATAAAATAATTGAATCCACCAATTAAACCATAATCAAATGCTCTATATAAGTCTGCCTCTTTCTCAGATGCCAAGAGATTGTAATAAGCTCCAACATCTCGCGCTAGCGGTGTAACGATGCCATCTACCCATACTGATGGCCCAGCTATTGATGTCGCGATTCCGCCTGCTTCATCTTTGTAGTAACTATGGATCAAAGATTGTTTAAAAAACAGGCTATCGGATTGGTAGAAATATAGGGTACCACTTCCTTTGGGTCCTACAAGAAATGAAGCATAACCACCAGCAAAAAGCTCTATTTTTTTAGAAACTTGATATTGGAAGGTGATAGGAATACTTACATAAGCATTTGAGATTTTCATGTTGATATTTGTACTACCTTTTTCATAAGAGAAGCCTGTACCTATCGGAACTTTATAATATGATTCACCATCAAATTTGTAATTGGTACCGATCTGTGTATAAAGCAACTCACCCTTCAAAGAAAAAATATCAGCAAAGTTGTAGGCATAATTTACTCCGAAGTGAAACCCATTTGTCAACGAAAATTTTTCACTTACACCTTGTTCAAGCGGTCCTGAAAATTTAGTATAATTTAATCCAGCCCTTATACCGAAACTTTGTGCAATGAGACTTGACAAAAACATTCCAAATACCAAAACCAAAAGCATGCGTTTATTCACCATAAACAAGTTATTTTTTATAAAATGTGCAAAGATACACTTAATTAATAAGGATAGAACGCAGAAAACCATTTTTTCGCTTCAGAATGAAATCTAAAATTTAAGTTAATAATTACAACTTTGGCTTAATATTTATGAAAAACCTTAGTTTTGTCGGCTAAAATCAGGAACTGATGGGTAAAAAAAATAAGTTAAAAAAATTTGGAGATTTACTTTCATATCCCAATGTCTATGAAAATTATGACCCGAAGTATCCAAAATTGGTCGTGGATCAAGACAAGGAGATCGATATGAAGGGAAGATGGGCAAGTTTTCACTTTAATAACAATAACCCAATCGTGCTGGAGCTGGCTTGTGGCAGAGGCGAATATACAGAAGCTTTGGCGGCTGCCTATCCAAATCAGAACTTCATAGGTGTGGATGTAAAAGGTGCGAGAATCTGGCAAGGCGCCACAAATACACTCAATAAAGGACTTTCAAATGCGGCATTTTTGCGAACTCGTATAGAACAGATTGCATTATTTTTTGATCCTGCAGAAGTGGATGAGGTTTGGATTACTTTTCCAGATCCTTTTTTGAGAAATAGTAAAGAAAATAAAAGACTCACTTCGTCAAGATTTTTGGATCAGTATCAGAAAATAATGAAAAAAGGCGCCATCATCCACCTCAAGACCGATGATACTACTTTATATGAATTTACGCTGGAGACATTGGCTTCATATCTTGGCTCAGAGATCATGTACCACAATAATGATATCTATGCACAACCACTTGCATACGAAGAACTGAATTACAAAACGCATTATGAAAAAGAACATCTAGCCGATGGTCGAAAGATTAAATATATCCGATTTACGATTAATTAATCTGATATGACAACAATCCATGTACATTACAATTTTATATGGAAATTAAAGTTTGTAATAGTAAATGGTATCTGTTGAAGCCTAAAGTAGCGGCATATTTTAAGTTATTACTGAAGTTCACAGTTTTGCTGATGGCTATAATTCTGCTATTGCCATTACCTAAGCTAAAGCCATCGTATAGTAAAATTTTGTACAGTAAAGAAGGTACATTATTGGCTGCATCCATTTCCGACGAACAGCAATGGTGTTTTCCTTTGGATAGTGTGATACCAGAGAAACTAAAAAAGTGCATCGTCACTTATGAAGATGAATATATGGATTGGCATCCGGGTATAAATCCTGTAGCAGTTATAAAATCATTGGTACTTAATATCAAATACGGGAAAGTAAAAAGAGGTGCAAGTACGCTTTCTATGCAAGTGATGCGGATGAAAAACAAACATGCCGAGAGATCTTGGATCAATAAAATCAGAGAGACCTTGGGTGCGATAAAATATAGTTTGTTAAATAAAGATGAATCAATCCTTAGAGAATGGTGCGAAATTGCACCTTTTGGTGGTAATACGATTGGGATTAAAGCGGCTTCACTTAGATATTTTGGTAGATCATTAGAAAAGTTATCTTGGTCCGAGTATGCCATGCTGGCTGTAATGCCCAATGGCCCATCGTCTGCAAATCTCTCCATCAATAGAAATGTATTATTACAAAAACGAAATTTGCTATTACGAAAACTAAAAAACAGAGGCTTCTTTGATGACAATGAATTTGCTATCTACATGGATGAAGATATGCCATTTGAAACAAAATCGCTACCTCAGTACGGATATCACGCCTTATCTTTTCTTTCCAAAAAATATCCCGAAAAACATATATTTTACAGCACTATTTCTTATGATCAGCAGGTCTCAGTAATGGAGATGATCGAGCGCGAATCTTCATTTTTGAAAATGGATGATATACGAAATATGGCATGCGTAGTCATCGATGTACAAGAAAATAAACTGATCGCCTATCAAGGTAATGTACCTAATGCTACTGGTGCATTTTCTTATGTGGACATAGTCCAAGCACCACGTAGTTATGGTAGCTTGCTCAAGCCATTGTTATATGCACACGCCTTAGAATCGGCCTATTTCCTTCCACAAGAGTTGATAGCAGATATTCCAACTTTTATTGGAGATTTCCAGCCAGAAAATTTTGATAAAAAATATAGAGGTGCAGTACCTTTTGATGAAATGCTGGTTCAATCACTCAATGTGCCTGCCGTCAGGGTATTGAATACATTAGGTTTACAAAGTTTTTATGATCTGATCAGACACTTGAATCTTGCTTATCTCGATAAAGGTGCTGGCCATTATGGCTTGAGTATTATTCTTGGTGGTGGAGAGACGACACTATGGGAGATGTCCAGAATATATAAAGGTCTTGCTCAAAATTATTCAGGTCAACCTGATCCATTCAGAGAAGTGCAGATTTTGCAAAATATGGATGTAAAATCATCTTCCAATGTATTTAGATTTTCTCCATATACCATAAGCCATGTTGTAAATACCATGTCTGATCTGACACGACCACGCGAAGAAAAGTCTTGGAATTATTTTTCACCTGACTATAAAGTGGCATGGAAAACCGGGACTAGTTATGGCAATAAAGATGCTTGGGCGCTTGGATTTAATGGAAAATATATGGTCGGTATTTGGGTAGGAAATGAAGGTGGCGAAGGAAGATTTGACCTTACGGGAATTTCTAAGGCTGCACCAGTAATGTTCAAAATATTCAATTTACTGCCTGATAACCAATGGTTTGGCAAGCCGCCAACCTATAGCAACAAACAGAGAATCAAAGTGTGTGATGAATCTGGTAAACTTGCTGGCCCATTGTGTAAACATCAACATTCGTTAATTACAGAAAGTACTTCATATAAGTATCAACCATGCAATTATCACAAGGATTTTGCTATTGATACGAAAGGATTTGCACTGGATGAACGGTGTGTAAATATGGCTACATCCAGAGATACCTTTTTCGTATTGCCGTCTTATATGGAATATTATTATTTACCTTCTCATGGTGAATATCGTGGTATGCCAGAATATAATCCTGAATGCAGACCCGACATTTCTGCAATTTGTAAAATTATTTACCCATTTGATGATCTCAAAATATTTTTACCAAAAGAAAATCCATCAGAATCCAATGAAATGGTTGTAAAAGCTTACCACAAAGACAAAAATGCGATTTTATATTGGTTTTTGGATGATCAGTTTGTCAGAATTACAAAAAATATGTCGCATGAGATGATGGTGGGCGCTAAGCCAGGCAGTCATATTTTAACAATAAATGACCAATGGGGCAATTATGACCAGATAAACTTCGAAATTTTAAAAAGGGAATAATTTGATAAGATTATCAGGTAAACGACTATCCCTGCACAAAATATGACCAACATCATAATTCATAGTGAAAAAGATTCTTTTTTATTGTTGGATTCAGGATTAATTTTACCACCAAATAAAAAATATTATGGCTAGACGCAAGATAGTTATAAGCGAAGAAGAAGCACTAAGTCAGAAAGCTGCCAGACTGGCAGTTGATGGTGATATCATCACTGGCGATACACCAGAAGTAGCTAGAGCGCTTACTGTAAATAGAAAGATTAGAAAAAGATTAAACAAAGAAGCAGTAGTTCTAGATGACAAAATAAAAAATTCAAAAGAAAATAAGAGAGAAGTGGCCGTAAATTATCTTCAAAATTATCCAGCAGAAGAACGCAAACACTTGTTGAAAATTTTGCTGGAGGAGCAAGGTGATTTAAAAACAAAGGTTCATCCAGATTTTGAATTGATTAATGGTTGGCAGGAAGATGGAAAATATCCGTACAAGTATTTGATGTCGCGAAAAAACTATGAATATCAAAAATATAATCTTCAAGTCGAGTTATTGAAATTGCAAGCATGGGTTAAACAAACCGGAGCCAGACTTATTATACTTTTTGAAGGGCGAGATGCTGCAGGAAAAGGAGGAACAATCAAAAGGGTAATGGAACATCTCAATCCACGGGGAGCACGTGTCGTTGCTCTAGAAAAACCAACTGAGGAAGAAAAAGGTCAATGGTACTTTCAGCGTTATGTAAAACATTTACCTACAAAGGGCGAAATTGTGCTTTTCGACCGTTCTTGGTACAATAGAGCTGGTGTAGAAAGAGTCATGGGCTTCTGTACTAATGATGAATATCAAGAATTTATGCGCCAAGTTCCAGAATTTGAGAGAAATTTGGTACGAAGTGGTATTGTCCTATTTAAATTTTGGTTTTCTGTAAGCAGGGAAGAGCAGCGACGACGATTTAAAGATAGAGAGACGCATCCACTCAAGCAATGGAAACTTTCGCCAATAGATAAAGCGTCTCTGGACAAATGGGATGACTATACTGCAGCCAAGGAAAAGATGTTTTATCATACTGACACTTCTGATGCTCCATGGACTGTAGTGAAATCAAATTGTAAAAAAAGAGCGCGCCTTAATGCCATGAGATATATCCTTCACAAGATTTCTTATGACAAAAAGGACGAAAAGACAATTAACAAAGTAGATCCGTTGATAGTAGGTCGCTCTAATGTCATTTACGAAAAGGGTGAAAGCAGTTATTCCTGATTACTGAAAGCCAATGGTATAATCATAAGTTGGGTATAAAAACTTACCTTTGTCCTTTCATTAGTACAATATAGTGGCCATGCCTTCATCTTATTCACTCTACGAACTCAATGAATACATCAGAAGAGTCATTGCACTCAATTTTACCGAACCTATATGGGTAAATGCTGAAATTTCGCAAATTAAGGAAGTCAGAGGCAATGTTTACATGGATCTTGTCTATCATGACGATCAGACAAATGAAATCAAAGCACAAATTTCTGCGGGAATTTGGTTTAAGTCATATTTGTTTTTGAAAAACAAACTTGGCTCGCTATTACCATCATTGCTTTCCGAAGGTACACATGTCTTGTTGAAGGTACAGGTAGAATTTACCGAAAGATACGGTATGAAATTGATTGTAGAGGATATCGACCCATCATTTACCATCGGCCAAATGGAGATGAATAGGCAAAAAATCCTACAAAAATTGTTTGATGAAGGTCTTACACATCTGAACAAATTGACCAAATTGCCCGCCGTCATCCAACGAATTGCTGTTATTTCTTCTGATAATGCTGCTGGTTACATTGATTTTATCAATCACCTTTCGCAAAATCCATATGGCTATCAATTCAAAACTACACTTTTTCGAGCTTCACTGCAAGGTCAGAATACCGAAAGAGAAGTTTGTCAGGCATTAATTGACATCTCCGAAGATGCTTCAAAATATGATTGTACAGTCATCATACGTGGTGGCGGATCCAAATTAGATCTTGCTTGGTTTGACAATTTTAATATAGGTGCACGTATCGCCAAATCACCAATACCTGTTATGACTGGTATCGGGCATGATATCAATGCCACAGTAGCAGACACCGTGGCACATACCACATTAAAAACACCAACGGCTACAGCCGACTTTATCATAAATCATAATATGGATTTTGAATCCAAGGTTACAGAAACTACACATTGGATAAGTCAGTTAGCTGGGAGATACATACGACAACATGAACTCATGCTTGGACAAACTAATCAAATGTTATCTATGTTGCCAATGGAAAAAATTAAAAATCAGCACTTGAATATTGACAATAGGTACAATCAGCTGATTACTTTGGCAAAAAATAAACTTAGAAAACATCAAGATCAAATAATTTTTGCCGACAGGCAAATGGAAATATTGCAACCATCAAATATGCTAAAAAAAGGATATACCATTATCAGACAAAACGCAGGTGTAGTCAGCAGATTACAAGCATTTGACAAAAATGGAAAAACTGAAATAGAGTTTTTTGATGGTAAATTGGAACTAAATACTACGGGTAAAAATTGAGAAAACAATATACTAAAACGCAATATTTTGAAATCAAGTAATGCTAAAAATAATTACTCTGTATATAATCTTGTACTTTTGTTTTCATTCTTATCAATATGGAGTTAATTAAAGATTTACAAATAAAATTTGACACTTATCTGGTTTCAAATAAACTAAGTAGGAATCCAATAAACTTGTATGAGCCGGCGGATTACATCTTGTCATTAGGCGGCAAAAGACTTCGTCCCGTCTTTACTTTATTAGGTAGTGTTTTGTTTGGTGGAAAATCAGAGAAAGCGCTCGATGCAGCAATGGCCGTTGAGGTTTTCCACAATTTTACATTGATTCATGATGATATTATGGATCAAGCTGAGGTAAGACGTGGATATCCAACAGTACATCTTAAGTACAATACCAATACGGCTATACTCTCAGGCGATGTTATGATGATACAGGCATATCAATATTTGCTACGTTATGATGATCCTGTGCTCGTAAAAGACATGCTTCAAGTCTTCAATAAAATGGCGGCAGAAGTATGTGAAGGTCAACAAATGGATATGGATTTTGAAACACAAGAAACCGTGACCATCGGTGACTATCTCGAGATGATTACCAAAAAAACATCTGTTTTGATGGGCGCTTCTTTTCGATTAGGTGCGATGATTGCAGGTGCAGACATTCAAGATCAGGTACATATTTATGAATTTGCAAAAAACTTTGGCATCGCATTTCAATTGCAAGATGATATTCTGGACACATTCGGCGATGGATCACAAGTTGGTAAGAAGATAGGCGGCGACATAGTACAAAACAAAAAGACATATCTATATCTCAAAGCAATGGAATTGTCAGATAATAGCCAGCAAGATATCCTGATTCAACTTTATTCCAGTAAGAATATTGGATTTAATCCCGAAAATAAGATAGCACAAGTAACACAAATATTTGAAGCTGTTAATGTCAAAGAATATACCAGACAACTTATCGAGGCGTATAAGGATTTGGCTATTTCGCATTTGATGGCTTGCAAGGTTGATGAAAATATTAAGCAACAATTGATCGAATATATTACTCAAATGATATTTAGAGACCATTGACATTTAGCGAAATAATAAAAGACATAAATCTCAAATAAATTGGTTACTTTTGTTTAAATTTTGGTCTAAATCTTATATTAATTCAGTTACAAAATGAAGTCCTATCTGATATATTCGCTACTCTTTTTTAATGCTATTGTTACAATGTCATGCAAATCCACAAAAACAGTCTTTGACCCTGAAACTTCGGACAAAGAAATGATTATATTCGGTACAGGCGGCGGCTTCACGGGCAAAGTTATCAAATATATCATCACCACAGACGGCAATATGTATTCATACAATGGTACTGAAACATCAAAAATAGCAAAGGCACCAAAGGCTATGACTGATCAGGTTTTTGCCAATTATAAAACGCTAGGCTTTTCTCAAATGACACTAAATGATCCGGGGAATAAATATTCTTTTATCGAATATCAAAAATCAGGGGATAAAAACAAAGTTGTTTGGGGTAAAAATCCGCTTGAAAACAAAAATGTGGAAACATATTTTGCAGTTTTGATGAATATCGTCAAAAAGTTAAAACCAACTGAAACTTTATAGAAATTTCCTTGGTTTTCAATATAATTTTTAAAATTTCAAACCATTAATGATGAATAGTAAATATTCTATTTTAGCAATTCTGATACTTTTATTGGCTCCCAACTTGAATGTTGCACAATTCAAAAAAATCGACTTTGATCAAAATAAAAAGGTCAGTGCAGAGCAAATTCAGTTTTCACCCAAACCAACAAAAGAATCATCTAGTCAGGCATTGCATCCAGAAATTTCATTCAGAAGTCTAAACGAATTCAGCCTTATTGCTGCCAAGTCTGGACTAAAACCTGGGATATTAAATGAACGGAATGTACCTTCATACATAGAGGGAAAAATCAATTTTAATGGTAATCGAAGTTCTATAGCGGATCAAGCATTAGATTATGTAGTAACTGCTGCACCACTTATGAAAGTAAAAAATCCCAGAGATGAGTTTAAAGTAAGCCGTGTGGAAACGGATGATCTGAAGAAAACACACGTCAGAATGCAGCAATATATCGGAGATCTACCTATTTATGGTGCCGAAATCATCGTACATGGAGACAATGAAGGTTTTGATTTCCTCAATGGAAGTTATTTCCCTTCACCTGAAGTAAGCAATACAACAGCAACTATCGTTGGAGAACAAGCATTAAATACAGTACAAACAGATCTAAATGTTACTGTAAATTATGAAAATGATATCAAGGCTGTAGGCAACATGACACCGACAAGCCAGTTGGTTATTTATCCTTTTGAAGGTACGTTTAAGTTGGCTTATCATATCACATCTTATAAGAATATCATCGATAGATGGGAATATTTTGTAGATGCTGTTGACGGTACCATCATTCGCAAATATTTGAGTGTATGTAAGTTTCACAATCACAAACACGATCATACGGCACAGTGTAATGCGCAAAAAGATGTTGATTTAGCTTTACAAGGTCAGCTTTTGGGTGATGGTAAAGCTACTGCAAATGCACAAGATTTATTTAATACAACCAGACTTATCAATACCTATGAAGTATCTTCTAAGTTTTACATGATTGATGGATCGAGGGATATTTTTGTTACTTCACAAACCCAATTGCCCAATGAACCTGAAGGCGTGATTTGGACAATTGATGCATTCAATACCTCACCAGCTAAAGATAATTTTAATTACGACCATGTGACTTCTACTAATAATTTGTGGAGCAATAAAACTGCTGTTTCTGCACATTATAATGGAGGAAAGGCATTTGAATACTTTAGAAACGTGCACAATAGAAAATCTATCAATGGTGCAGGTGGCAATATCATCTCATTGATCAATGTAGCAGATGAAGATGGCTCATCTATGGGCAATGCTTTTTGGAATGGGCAAGCTATGTTCTATGGAAATGGAGACGGAGCTTTTCAACCATTGGCTAGAGGACTTGATGTGGCTGGACACGAGATGACACATGGCGTAGTACAAAGTACAGCCAATCTTGATTATGAAGGTGAATCTGGAGCACTCAATGAGTCATTTGCAGACGTTTTTGGCAGCATGATAGACAGAGATGATTGGAAAATCGGTGAAGATGTCGTCAAAACAGCTGCATTTCCATCAGGTGCGTTGAGAAGTCTAGAAGATCCACATAATGGTGCATCTACCAATAATTTTAATGCAGGATGGCAGCCAAGACATTTTGACGAAAGATATAAAGGCAGTGAAGATGGCGGCGGTGTCCATATAAATAGTGGAATTCCTAACTGGGCATTTTATAAATTTGCTACGGCTGTTGGAAAAGACAAGGCTGAAAAGGTATATTATCGAGCGTTGACTACATATTTAACCAAATCATCAAAATTTGTGGATTGTAGAGTTGCGGTGGTCAAAGCGGCTACAGACCTATACAGTACCACAGAAATTAACGCCGCCAAAAAGGCATTTGACGAGGTAGGTATCTTGGGTGACACAGGTGGCAATTACGAAACAGACATTAATGCTAATCCTGGACAAGAATTCATATTGACAACAGGAGCGAACAATGTAGGACTGTTTATTTATAGTACTTCAGGAGCACTTCTCGGACAGATTTCATCAAAATCAGTTTTGTCAAAACCAAGTATCTCAGATGATGGAAGTGAGATCGTTTTTGTAGGAAAAGACAATATTGTTTATTACATCACAATCGATTGGACAAAAAATCCAGTAACACCACAGGAACAGACTTTAAGTGATGATCCTGTTTGGCGCAATGCAATAATTTCGAAAGATGGGCTAAAAATCGCAGCTACGACCACCGAAAAAAAGAACGAGATTTATGTCTTTTACTTTGGAGGAACTAGCGTGACTAATAATATTTTTGAACTTTACAATCCTACATACACACAGGGCGTAACGACTGGCGATGTGCTGTATGCAGATGCAATGGAATTTGATATCACAGGAGAATATATCATGTATGATGCCGAAAATGAAATCAGCTCCATTACTTCAGGCTCAATCAATTATTTTGATATAAGTTTTATTAAAGTATGGAATAATGCAGCAAAGAGTTTTTCATTGGGAGAGATCGATAAATTATATTCATCACTTCCTAAAGATGTGAGCATAGGTAATCCTACTTTTTCGAAAAATAGCCCATACATTATCGCATT
This sequence comes from uncultured Saprospiraceae bacterium, assembly GCA_937952155.1. Taxonomy (GTDB): domain Bacteria; phylum Bacteroidota; class Bacteroidia; order Chitinophagales; family Saprospiraceae; genus OLB9. The sequence goes on along the minus strand of CALFYH010000398.1, from coordinate 6,359 downwards.
TGACTACATTGATGAAAATAATAATGTGAATATCCTTGCATCAAATATTGAAACTGGAACCACTAATCTAATATATGAAAATAATACATTAGGTTATCCAAATTATAGTAGTAAAGACGATAATTTGATGTTTGACAACGAAGGCTCTGCTTCATTAGACTTGGGTATAGCCAAGCTTAAATCTAATAAGATAGAAGTAGCGGCAACGCCTACACGATTAATTAGTGGACGAAGATGGGCCGTTTGGTTTAGTAATGGTAAACGAAATCTTTCTGATGTGGAAATTACAGAAAATCTCAATGCAGGATTTACCATTGTAGAAAATCCGGTATCTGATATATTGCGCTTACAAATAAAAGGTGATATATATAAAAATACGGATATTAAAATATCAGATATCACGGGTAAAACCATGGTTCAAAATGCAATAAACATCACCCAAGATAATCAAACAACCGAATTATCTACGGCAGCACTTATACCTGGTATCTACTTCGTAACCTTACAATCAGGAAACGTAACGAATACCTTAAAATTTGTAAAAAGGTAAAAGAAAATAATATCAATTGAAAAATTTTGGGCCTTGCAAATTCTAATTTACAAGGCCCAAATTATTTTATCTACTTAAGAACATAGATCGTTTACTGTCTAGGTCGCGGAAGAAAGGATCATAAATATCTTTGATATAATAAATCATTTCTCCAGTAGATTTCATTTCTGGTCCTAGGTTTTTATCTACACCAGGGAATTTATTGAACGAAAATACTGGAACTTTTATGGCAAATCCTGTCAACTTTTTGTCTATGGTAAAGTCACTGATTTTCTTGACTCCTAGCATGACTTGAGTAGCCATGTTAAGATAAGGAACTTCATATGCTTTTGCAATAAATGGCGTAGTTCGTGAAGCTCTAGGATTGGCTTCTATAACATACACTTCTTCTTTTTTAATCGCAAACTGTATATTTATCAATCCCTTGATGTTTAAAGCAAAGGCGAGTTTTCGAGCATATTCCACCATTTTCCCTACTACTGCTGGACTGAGTGAGTATGTAGGCAATACAGCTGAGCTATCTCCAGAATGAATGCCTGCTGGTTCGATATGTTCCATAATGCCCATGATATGTACATCTTCTCCATCACAGATCGCATCTATCTCGGCTTCTTTAGCACGTTCAAGAAACTGATCTATTAGGACTTTATTGTCTGGCATATGTTTGAATATGCTAAGTACATGTGTCTCAAGTTCTTGGTCATTGATGACGATACGCATTCTTTGACCACCGAGCACATATGATGGTCTGACCAAAACAGGATAAGTCACTCTTTTTGCCACTTCAATCGCCTCATCAACATCATGTGCTACACCATATTGAGGATATGGTATTTCCAATTCTTTGAGCAAATCAGAAAATTGTCCTCGATCTTCGGCGAGGTCCATATTTTTATAATCTGTTCCGATGATTTTTATGCCCTTTTGATAAAGTTTCTCAGCAAGTTTGAGTGCTGTCTGTCCTCCTAATTGTACGATCACACCTTCAGGTTTTTCGAGATCAATTATTTCTTCGAGATGTTCCCAAAATACAGGCTCAAAATACAGTTTATCAGCTATATCAAAATCGGTAGAAACAGTTTCAGGATTGCAATTGACCATTATGGCTTCATATCCTGCTTCTTTTATAGCAAGTAAACCGTGTACACAGCAATAATCAAACTCTATACCTTGCCCGATTCTGTTTGGTCCTGAACCAAGTACGATGATTTTCTTTTTGTCCGATGGGATACTTTCGTTTTCGGTATCAAAAGTAGAATAGTAATACGGTGTCCGCGCTTCAAATTCAGCAGCACAGGTATCTACCATTTTGTAAGTACGGATGATACCCAATTTTTTACGTTGTTTAGTGACTTCTTCTTCCTTAATACGCAATATCCAAGCAATTTGTGCATCCGAATATCCTACACTTTTAAGTTCCATAAAAAAGGAATAAGGAGTATCTTCGGCCACATTATATTTCATCAGCTTCTCTTCATACTTGACTAGTTGCTTGATTTGCTTGATATACCAAGGATCTATTTTGGTCAGTTTATGTACCGTTTTTTCTGGTACACCTAGTCTCAATGCGTCTTTTACCCGATAAATTCTGTCATCGCTCACTTTTTCTAGCCTTGCCAGTATGTCATCAGTTTGAATCCATTCCTTCATATCAGCACCCAAGCCAGCTCTGTTATTTTCTTGACTTTGACAGGCTTTCTGTAATGCTTCGAGAAAATTTCTGCCTATAGACATAACTTCGCCGACGGATTTCATCTGCAAGCCCAAGGTAGTATCAGCGCCATAAAATTTCTCAAAATTCCATCTTGGCATTTTTACGATTACATAATCCAAAGCTGGTTCAAAAAATGCTGATGTGGTTTTGGTTATCTGATTTTTTAATTCGTCCAGGGTATAACCGATCGCGAGTTTTGCCGCTATTTTTGCGATCGGATAGCCTGTGGCTTTACTGGCCAAAGCCGAAGATCTCGATACTCTGGGATTTATTTCTACAGCAATGATATCTTCATTTTCAGGATTTAAGGCAAACTGTACATTACATCCTCCGGAAAAATTGCCCAAAGATCGCATCATTTTAATCGCATCATCCCGCATTTGTTGAAATGCCGTATCTGATAATGTCATTGCTGGTGCCACAGTGATACTATCTCCCGTGTGAATACCCATCGGATCGAGATTTTCGACTGTACAGATTATTACGACATTGTCATTGTCATCACGCAATAGTTCCAATTCATATTCTTTCCAACCAATAACTGCTTTTTCTACGAGTACCTCATGAGATGGAGATGCTTCAAGGCCTCTTCTCAGCGCCTCGTCAAATTCACTTTCCTTCATGACAAAGCCGCCACCACTACCACCAAGTGTGTATGATGGTCTGATAACTAATGGAAATCCTATGTGTTGGGCTGCTTCTTTCCCTTCCAAAAATGAATTTGCTATAGCAGAATCGGCAACCTTCATACCAAGTTCAAGGATATGTTGCTTGAAAGCTTCACGATTTTCAGTAAGTTCTATGGCTTGAACATCAACACCAATCATTTTTACTCCATATCGCTCCCAAACACCCATTTTTTCTGCTTCGATCGCAAGATTAAGGGCTGTTTGTCCACCCATAGTAGGCAAAACAGCATCTATTTTTCGTTCATCGAGAATTTTTATGATACTTTCGACAGTCAGTGGCCACAGATATACATGATCAGCAGTTACCTGGTCGGTCATAATGGTTGCTGGATTCGAATTGATGAGAGAAACGGTAATACCTTCTTCTCTGAGAGATTTTGAAGCTTGTGTACCTGAATAGTCAAACTCACATGCTTGTCCGATGATTATTGGGCCACTTCCTATGATCAGGACTGACTTTATAGAATTGTTTTTTGGCATAAAATTGGAAATAATCTGATCGGGTCACAAAGTTAGGTAAATATCTTGCTTTAAAAACAACTTTAATATTAATTTTGGCAATAATCTTCAGTTCATGACAAATAAAACCCAAATTTGCACTAATAATTAAAAGTTATGACCATAAAAAAGGTATTAATCACCGATAAAGTACACCCATTACTTTTGTCGGAATTTCAATCTCAAGGATGGGAAGTGGATTATGATACTTCAGTTGATAATTTGAGATTGGATCAAATAATAGATCAATATGACGGATTGGTCATCAATAGCAAGATCATAATGAATAAACCTAGGATAGACAAAGGTACAAACCTTAAATTCATAGGGAGATTAGGTTCAGGACTTGAAATTATTGATGTTAAATATGCTATTAGAAAGGGAATAAGAGTATATAATTCTCCAGAAGGCAATCGAAATGCAGTTGCCGAACATGAATTTGGTATGATTTTGTCATTATTAAATAATATAGTAAAAGCTGATCGCCAAGTTAGAAATTTTCAATGGTTTAGAGAGGAAAATCGAGGACATGAATTAAGTGGTAAGACGCTTGGAATTATTGGATTAGGTCATACTGGTACATCATTTGCAGAAAAATTGTCGCCTTGGAGACTTAGAGTGATATCTTATGATAAATACAGGAAGCGCTATCCAACTTCTCTACGTTTTGTAGAAAAAACAAGTTTAGATACGGTGATAGAACAATCTGACATAATTTCATTGCATTTGCCACTGACAGACGAAACAAAATATATGGTGGATAGAAGTTTCTTCGATAAAGTAAAAAAAGGTGTAATTATCAGCAATACATCGAGAGGACAGATTATTGAAACAGAAGCACTATTGGATGCATTAAAATCTGGCAAAGTAGGTGGTGCATGCCTTGATGTATTCGAAAATGAAAAACCTGATCATTTTTCAAATCCCGAAAAAGAAATGTATGGTCAGTTATATAAAATGGAAAATGTAGTGCTCACACCGCACATTGCAGGATGGACACACGAATCTTTACAGCAGATTGCAGAAGTGCTTTTTGCAAAAATTAAAGCGGGAAATCACTTATAAAATGTATCCTGTGATACAAAATAAGAGATATTTGAAGGAAAAATTTTGAAAATCGTTTCATAAATGTTTATCATTGCGGACTTTTTAAGTATTTATTAACATAATCAAAAATTCAGAGCATGAATAGATTATTAATTATTATTGGATTTCTGTTGGCCGGCTGGAGTGGAATAGTGGCACAGACGACGATAGAAGGAAAGGTTACAGATGGCAAGACTGGAGAACCAATTCTTTTTGGTACGATTGCCCTTTATCGGGGCGGAGTTTTGATAACTGGTACAGAAACAGATCTGGATGGTAATTTCTTTTTGTCTGATATCCAGCCGGGTACTTACGATATGGAGGCCAGCTATGTGGGATATGCATCACAACGTCAAACAGGAATTGTCATTAATGCAGGAAAAACAAACAGAGTAAATTTCAAACTCTCTGACGATGCTGTTTTACTTGATTTGGGTGTAGAGATCAAGGCTTACAAAGTGCCTTTGATTGAAATTGACAATACATCTCAAGGATCCACAGTGACCGCTGAGAAAATCAGGGCATTACCTACAAAACAAGTAAACGCTATTGCAGCAACATCGGCAGGTATTTCGTCTAGAGATGGAGGCGATATTTCAGTCAGAGGTTCGAGATCAAATGAGACGGTTTACTTTTTGGATGGTGTGAGAGTAAGTGGAAATATGATTCCGCAGTCAGAAATAGAGCAGCTTCAGGTTGTCATTGGTGGTATTGAAGCAAGATATGGAGACGTAACTGGTGGAGTTATCTCATTGACTTCAAAGGGACCATCGGATAAAGTAACAGGAAGTGTCGAGATAGAGAAATCTGTAGATGGTTATGGTTATAATCTATTTAGTGGAAATTTATCTGGACCAATTTTAAGGAATAGCAAAAAACAATCCATCCTAGGATATAGAATTTCTGGACAGTATAGAAATGTAGCAGATAATAGCCCGTCTGCCTTAGGAGTATGGAGAGCATCTAAAGATGTAATTAGTAAACTTGAACAAAATCCTACTTATAATATTGGGGATTCTAGATTTGCATCATTAGAAACATTAAGGACATCTGATCTTGGATCGCCAATGAAAGCAAGACCTAATGATGAGAATATTGACCTAGACCTTACAGGTAGGTTGGATATAAAACTTGCAAGCAACGTTGATGTACAAATTTCTGGTAACTATAATGATAAAGTAAACAGATTTACTCCAGGTTCTTCAGGTGTAGCAGGATCTGGTAGTTCTTGGGCATTATTAAATTGGGTAAATAATCCTTTTGAATATTCAAATACCTACAGAGGTAACTTCAGATTGACGCATAAGATAGGAAGACAAAGTGGAGGTGAAGGAGATGATAATGCCTCTGGTTCATTAAGAAACTTCTCTTATACTATTACACTTGGATATCAAAACAATCGTACCAGAGTAGAAGACTACAGGCACGAAGATCGTCTTTTTGATTATGGATATTTTGGTAAAACTGAACGTAATTGGGCCACGATTTATGGTTTTACAGATGTTTATAGAGAAGGCATGTTTGAAATTGATCCAGGTAGACTTTGGTATGGACATTTGGGTTACAGAGAGCAAAATGGAGATTATACGCTAAATCCTGATATTAACCCAATACTTGGATCCTATAATGCGATAAATGGTGTCAACGTAAATGGTCTTCTCAATCAAAATGTAAATAGTGCATGGAATGACTTGTATGCCAATGTAGGACAGGTGTATAACCGATTTAGTAAAACTGATAATGACCTATATTCATTAAATTTGGTAACTGGTTTTGACTTACTTGCAGGTAAAAATGAAAAAGGACGACACAATATTCAGCT
>CALFYH010000397.1 GCA_937952155.1 uncultured Saprospiraceae bacterium | reverse complement strand
TGAATCAGGCTTGATGATTTGTTGTCTGTGTTTACACAAAATTATTTACAGTCTCTCATTTACTAATGTGATACAATACATTTAGCATTTACAATGCGCACATCAAACTCTTTTACGCACCGTAATACTATGCCAAACTTAAAACAACCATCAACCTTCCATCAATTCAAAGCCCTAAATTCTGATGGCGTATATCCCGTTTCGCTTTTAAACATGCGAGTGAAATGCTGTGGATATTTAAAACCTAGCTCGTAGGCGATTTCGTTGATGTTGGAATCTGGATTGTACATCCTGTTTTTCGCTACATTGATGATCTTGGTTTGGATATATTCTTTGGCTGTTTTGCCAGTTTCTTTCTTTATCAAATCACCAAAATAATTGGCCGACAGATGTAGCGCATCCGCACAATATGCTACCGACGGAAGTCCCATCTCATGGACAACATCTGATGTGAAATAATTATTCAAAATATTTTCAAATTTTTCCAATGTACCTTTATTGACATTTTCTCTGGTAGTGAACTGTCGATCATAAAAACGAATACAATAATTCAACAATAATTCTAGATTTGATACAATCAGTTTCTTGCTATGCTTGTCTATCGCTTGCTGCAATTCAAAATTTATTTTGACAAAACAATCCAAAATCACTTGTCGCTCTCGCTCAGAAAGATGTAGCGCTTCATTGGCCTTGTATTCAAAAAAATGATATTCATGGATGGAATTGGCGAGTGGAGTGCCATGTATCAGATCTTCATGAAAAACCAAACCATGACCTTTGGGCTGATACACTTTTCCGTCGGTCTCCACTTCCAATACTTGGCCTGGCGCCACAAAAACCATAGTGCCTTCTTGATAATCATAATAATTGCAACCATACCTGAGATCACCACATTTCACATCTTTCAAAAAAATTGTATAAAACCCGTAGTTGATCTTTACAGAAGTATTACCGTCCCATGATCTAGGTTTTGCATTACCGAAATCTATGACACTGACCAACGGGTGGAGCGTCTCATGATTATTGAAATCATTGTAGGATGCGATGGTGTCGAACTGATATATGCCAGCCATGATTCTTATTTTTAAGCAAAATTAAGTAATCTCATTTACATTATGATCGCTACAATGGGTAATCAGTAAAAATGGTAGCAAAAGCGGTAATCCATCTATCTTCTATTGACCTTATTAAAAATATCTTTGTGCCAATTATTTTTTAGATGAGGATATTTTCAATATTATTTAGCTTTTGTTTTCACTTAAGCTTGGCTGGTCAGGCAGACACTATAAAGCCAACGATTTATACATTTGGTGGTAGCATCAGCGCAAATACGAATGGATTTTCGCTTATTCCTACATTTTCATTAGGTAAACCAGCGCTCCAAACAGGCTTCAATTTTGCTACTTCAAAATCCAGACTTAGCTTCCATCCGCAGATATGGTATTCCTTATTGGATTATAAACCATGGTCGCTTATCTTTATATGGAGATATAAGGCTGTAAATAAAGATAAATTTTCATTTGTAGTTGGAGCCCACGCACCAGCTATTAATTATAAATCTGCAACTGTGATAGATAATGGTGTTTCCAATGATGTGATCAAAGCACGACGATTCTATCCAACATTAGAGTTGATTCCTACATACAAGATCAATAAGACCACTTCGATAGGTATATATTATTTATTCGGAGTAGGAATAGAAAAGGAAGTAGCAACTGTAAATAATTTCATAAGTCTTAGGGTTGATTTCAATAGAATAAATGTTTCTAAGAATTTCTATCTTAGATTCAATCCACAATTATATTTTCTTTCAATCGATAGCAATACGGGTATTTACGTAGCAGGTAGCTTAACTGTAGCCAAGAAAAATTTTCCGCTGAACATATCTACTAATTTAATAAAGCAATAAAATCTTCCATAAATGCCAATCCATTTGCATGGAATATTGGTGTAAATTATGAGTTTACAAATCAGTTTATTAAAAAATAGGTGAGTCTTAGAAAACCAACAAAGCAGTAAATTTCAAAAGTAAAACACAAATTCAGTTCTAAAAATAAATTTTTAATCTTCAAAATATAAAACCTATGTACAATGTAAAGATTTTTTCCATATTCATACTACTAGCTTCACTATCTTCAAATTTGAGAGGACAGGCTCATACCATTTACCCAAAAGGTGATAAAACCGCCAATGTCAATCACACAGGCGATGTATGGTTGCATCATGTAAGTAAGCCAGATAGTATATTTAATTATTCCATCGCAGAAGCTAGCTTTGCTCCAGGTGCAAAATTGAATTGGCACATACATCCAGGTGGTCAACAATTGATTATAACAGATGGCGTAGGCTATTATCAGGAGAGAGGAAAAGCAATCAATGTGGTCAAAAAAGGTGATGTCATAAAATGTCAGCCAGGTGTAGAGCATTGGCATGGAGCCAGTCACGATCATGAATTTGCATATATCGGTGTCACCGAAAAAACACCTACCAAATGGCTAGAAAAAGTGTCTGATGCTGAGTACAATAGTGCTATTTCTGCAAATATTGACAAAGACATTACGGAGCTTTCGCGAATGAAGTGGCAATGGATGGCTGATAAAGATGTTACAAAATTGCAAGAACTTTTTCATAAAAACTCAGAATTTGTCCACATGGGTGGTACTTGGGGAAAAGAGCAGGAAATCAATATCATCCAAAGCGGAAATATATGGTACAAGAAAGCAGATATCCACGAAGTTTCTGTAAAAATCTTAGGCAATACTGCTATCGTATATAATCGCATCACCTTGCTTGCTGTAGTAGGAGGCAATGAAGTTACCAATAATTTTATGGTCACTGAGGTATATGTGAAAGAAGGTGATAATTGGAAAATGGGTTCGATGTCATTTACCAAATTAATCAATTGATTTTAATGTAGTGAGATGATTTAATTTTCAGCCCAGGACTTCTATTTTTTAATCATCATGATATAATTTTTATTTTTACAACTGACTTACTTGAAATCCAATATATAGGAAATATAGCAAAATAAAAATAATTCCCTCGGGTCTAGTGATCTTATGTTTTCCTAACAAATATCCAGATAATAGCAATACTACACTGGCAAAAATACATGCGTAGAAATCTATATCACTTATGCTGCCTTGCGGCAAAGGGGCAATCGTACCACTTATTCCTAGTATAAAAAAAATATTAAAAATATTGCTACCCACTACATTACCAACAGCAATATCTGAATTCTTCTTTAATGCAGCCACTACGCTAGTCGCTAGCTCAGGCAGAGAAGTGCCCATCGCTACAATCGTAAGCCCTATAACAGCCTCACTCAAGCCAAAACTTGATGCGAGTTTCACGGCATTATCAACAAATAATTTTCCACCTCCTACTAATAAAATAAGTCCAAACAAAATAAATAATATGGATTTTGACTTAGACATGATAGTTATGGAAAGATCCTCATCTTCGCCACTGGTCTGTGCGAGATGCAGTAGGTAGTACATAAATATGGCCATAAAGCCCAATAAAACTAGACTATCACCGAGGGAAATCATATTGGTTCCATACCCAAAAACAGAATCTTTTACCATGATATATATTACCGCGGCTGCTAATAAGCTCAAGGGAATCTCTTTCAATACGGTGGTTTTCAGTATAGTAAGTGGAAAAATGATGGATGTAATACCAAGTATAAATAAAATATTAAAAATATAACTTCCCACTACATTCCCTACTGCTATTTCTGGATTTCCAGTATAGGATGAATATGCACTGATGGCTAGCTCAGGAGAAGAAGTTCCAAAAGCAACGACGGTCAATCCAATCACAATATTGGGAATATTATACGATTTTGCCAATGAAGCAGAACCATCCACCATAATATTAGCTCCATAAACCACTAATATCAACCCGATCACAAGTATGAAAAAACTCATCATAATTTCAAAAATTTTTCAGAATTAACAAAGTTACTAAACTACAATCAATTCAACAATTAAGTTTAATTTTCTTCTAAAACATTTCGATTTCTATAATATTCACCCTATCACCTTCAATCCACAATCCTTGTATTTGTGAATTTGCTCATCGTCTGTGATGATGGTTAAGTTGTTTTGTATTGCTTGCCAGATCAACATTCTGTCAAATGGATCTTTGTGGTGATTTGCGGTAAGCTTGTGAAAGTTTATGGTATCTGTGATAGTCAATTCAAGATAGGAGCATTTAAAATAAGTGTTGAAGCCATCAAACAATTCCTCGGGTGATTGATGTTGTATCTCAAGTTTTCCAAGGGAATATTTTATATTTATTTCCCAAACACTTACTGCACTTATAAAAAATTCATTTTGCTATCTAGTAAGATTGATTTTATATGACTGCTTAATTTTTGCTGATTATAGGCAATCCAAATTAACATGTGTGTATCCAACAAATATCTCATAAACCCATTTCTGCTAGCTCCTCGTCTGACCACTGAAGGTCTTCCCTCTTGATATCTATACCCAAATGACTAAAAAAGCCTAGTTTTCTTTCTATCTTTTCTTCGGGTGGACTTTGGTTGCCAAAATAGCCTACCAGCTCATCTGACTTTCCTTTTACCACTTTGATGGTGACACCTTTCTTCACCAGCTCTACCACCTAGGAAAATCGAGCTTTAAAATCCCCAATATGCATCGTCTGTACCATGATAAACAATATTTATAATACAAAGATAAGGCTTTCTTGTCAAGTTGTCAAGTTGTTTTCATAGGTCAATGTAGTAAGTTTGTCACTTTTATGCTGATAGATTTATGCTTTATTCTGCCTTTTTTCTATATTCATCTTCTGTAACAGGTTTTAGCCATACGGCGGCACCCAAATTTGTATTGGTACTGATAGCAAGATGTGTGACACCAGTCTTGGGAGATGCACCATGCCAATGTTCCACATTATGCGGGCATTTGATGACATCACCTTTGCGCATCCATCGGATAGGACTACCTTTTTCTTGATAATATCCGATGCCTTCAGTAATCATTAGTATCTGTCCGCCAGGATGATAATGCCAGTTGGTCCTAGCTCCTGGTTCAAAAGTGACATTACCCATCGTGATATTATGAATGGTATCGCTGTGCGTGATCATGTGGACATATACATTGCCAATAAAATTAGAATTTGTGACTTTATCTCCTTTCGGGAATACAGTATTTTCACTCATTTTATTCGAAATACTTTTGCTACATCCTATGCTCAATATAGCTGCTATTGATATTATAAATATACTTCTCATTACTAGTTATTTTTTTGGATTTAAAACTTCCTGAAGTACGACATTGGCAGCTTTTGCTTCCTTTTTACCTATTGTTTTTTGAATAACTTGGACAAATTCTTTTAATTGTTCTGGAGTCCATCCATTTTTTAGGCTAAGGTTTAAATGGCTTTTGAGCATAGGCTCTGCCTTGCCGATCGCACTAATTACCGATATAGTTACCAATTCTCTTTCAGCATAGGTCAGCACATCCCGATCAAAAAGATCTGCAAATAAATGTTCTTTAAGCATTACTTCTATTTCTGGGGCAAAGACTGCATAACCAGCTTTTGGTGCATCTTTGGGTGTACCTGATAGCTTTTCTAAATTGTCTCTACCGCGTTCATATTTGCTTTTTATTTCTGAGATTTCTGAAGCTGCTTTGCCTTCATTGTCCTTGATTCCTTTAGATTTCCTATCATCGAGTATTTCCATTAATGTCTGCAAACCACGGATACTCCTCGGAAATCCACAATAGGCATAAGAATGAACAATACATTCTTTTATTTTCTTGATGGTAAGGCCGGAATCAAGTCCTTGGTTCAATACTTTTTTTAATTTTACTAAATCACCATTGGCTGTAAGTGCCGAAATAGAAATGATGCAACGCTGACTTTCAGATAATGTTTTTTGATTGTCTTGGGCATGAAGCATTACAAACTGTAAGTAAAACATTGTGACCAGTATCATAATTTTTGTGGGCATGACTTTTGTTTTTTTTAAATTCCTCTGTTTTGTAATTTATTTCTGTGTTCCATTGCTTTCTCTATCACATCCATTCTGGCACTTCCTGGGTCTGCCTTTCCGACAGGATTGCCCTCAAACCCTATTTCTAATATTTCGTTTTTCAACTTTGAATAAACTGGCCAATTTGGTAAATCCTTCCCATTTGGATTACCTGTTTTTGCAAAATTTGCCCAATAAGCATTCATCATCTCACCCACTTTTTGATCAGTAGCAGTTACTCCTGTAATTCCCCATCTAGCTTTAAGATTATTGAAAACATAAGCTACTTCCGAACCATGACCTGCCCCATATTTCATTCTTTCTTTTTGGGCTGTTGGCACATAGGAAAATTGGTAAAAATATACCGAACTTCCTTTCGCTTCAAAAGCTCTGGCAGTCATTCTTGCTGGTTCGGCCCATACCCAATCTGTATTAAACTTAGTCATTACTTCTGCAAATTCAATTGTTCCGTTTGGGTCATAAGCTTCTTTGGCTTCATTTTGCCATTTTCCAAATAATGAAAATAATTCATCTTTGGTTTGACTACCATTTACAAAGTTTCCACTAATCTCTGCATTACAAGACCCAATCATTAATGGCACTTTATGATGCCTACCTGATTTGTATGCACTTTCTGCTGTTTCTAACACTAACTTACCGTCCAAAATCGGTCCTGAATAAATACGTGATCCCCCTTGCCCATCTGTATCCAAGCCGCCATCCACGACGTCTTCCACTCGCAACTGTCGCAATTTGACAATTGCTTCACTATCATTTTTTTCTATACCATGCTTTTTGGCAAAATTAACTCCAATGGTTTCAGCAGACAAAGGATAAAAGCTATCCACATTTTCTTTATTGATTGGCCGACCTGTAAGTACGCCATCTCTGCCACCACCAGAATGACTAATGGCTTTGTGAAAAAGTCCTTTTGCAGTTGGAATTGTCAAAAGCGAATGCACAGAAACTCCACCTGCAGATTGACCAAAAATCGTAACATTCTTAGGATCACCACCAAAGTAAGAAATATTTTCCTTAACCCATTTTAAAGCAGCAATTTGATCCATATATCCATAATTACCTTTAGGTTCATCAGGATATTCTTTACTTAATGCAGGATGAGCAAAAAATCCAAGCCGACCAAGCCGATAATTGATGGTCACAAGCACAACCCCTTGTTTTGCAAACTGATCACCGAAATTTGTTGCTTCTGAACCACTTCCTCCTACAAAACCACCACCATGAATCCAAACCATCACCGGAAGTTTTGCCTTTGAATTTGCAACAGCAGGGGTCCATACATTCAGGTACAGGCAATCTTCTGAGCTGCCTTTTGTAATAGTACCCGGAGTTCCGCCCCATCCGGCTTGTGCGCAATCAGGACCGAATTGTGTAACATCCTTAATACCTTGCCAAGACTTTACAGGTTGTGGTGGTCTCCATCGATATTCACCTACTGGTGGCGCAGCAAATGGAATTCCCTTGAATACGCTTACATCACCATCCGTAAAACCTTTGATAGATCCTGATTTAATTTTGAGAATGGGCGCTGTTTTATCTTCATTTTTGTAAGTTACAGACTTATGTGTGCATGAGAAAAACATAAGCATTAGAAAGCCTAAAATGTATTTTTGCATGATATTACTTATGATTTATTATTAATGTTCTAATGCATGGCTGTCCCTCACGCTACTGAAAGTAAGATCCAGCAGCTTATAACTATTTCCCTGTTTTTGATACACTTCTGTCACTGTAAATTGAGTGGTGACTTCTTCTCCTCTTACATTGGCAGTAAGGGTGATACGATTCCACAAAATATAAGTATTTTTATTAAAAGATTTTAACAAAACGTCATGGATTTCAGCTTTTTTGTACCAAATACTTCCTGTCTTAATAATTTCAAGTTCCTTGGCTTTTCCCCAAGTGCCACTCATGTGCACAAATCTCGAATCCTCATGAAACAGCGGCTCTAGCTTTGATATATCTTTATCAGCCATCCATTGCCATTTATCTTTTGAAAGCTGAATAATTTCTGACGTATGTGCAATATTTTTAGATGTGCTACAACTAAAAAATATGGCTATAAATAGAAAAATATAAATTGAAAATCTCATAAGCTGATTAAATTATTGAATGATGAAAAGGTGAATGTATATGCTTGTTTTACAAATATTTACCAAAAAATTCCTTCAATTTATTGGTGGCTTTATCCACATACTCAGGCACGTAATAGGTCTGGATATGCGTTGCGTTGGGTATTAAAAATAACTCTTTTTGTGTGGTGCCTGTGGCCAAATGAAATGCACTATCTGTCATATAATAACTGTCCGCTTTGCTACCAGCCATCATCAGAAGTGGTTGGTCAATCAATTCCATATTTGTTGCAGCGTCAAATGCCATCAAATCCATCAAACTACTCATGGTATATCTAAAAGTAGAATTAGGGTGAGCATGTGTTTTATTATAATATTCGTGGCCTTCTCTGTAAAGGTCAAAAGGCATCTTAGCTGCGTCTTCATCAGTTATTTTTACATTGGATACGTACTTTACTTCTCCTCCCGATGCTTCTAGCGCCCTTGCTTCAGATGCCTGCTGTAATCGTTGTTGTATGGTGGCCAATCCTGAATTCATAAATCCATTTTTTCTGACAATTCCAGAATTAAACATGCTTAATGTGGCTACAGCTTTGAATCGTTTATCTGTCTGAGCCGCCTTTATGGCATATCCACCACCACCACAGATACCAAGTAAGCCTATTTCTTGAGTATTGACACCTTTAAAAGTTGAGATAAAATCTGCCATTCCTCTGATATCTTCTACTCGATTGGCAGGCTTATCTACATTGCGAGGTAGGCCACCACTTGCCCCTTGAAAGGCTGCGTCAGCGGCAATAGATACATAACCCATCTCTGCCAAATGCTGAGCATACAGCCCTGCTACTTGTTCTTTCACACCACCATTGGGATGTGCCACGACGATAGCTGCATAAGATTTCGTAGGATCAAAGCCTGCTGGCGTATATACATTGGCTGCTATGTCTATGCCGTTTAGCTTATATTTTACAGCTTGAATATTAATCTCACCTGGTTTATTTTGAGTAATCGCGTTTTGGTACACCAATCCAAAATCATTGCTTTGCGAAGTTTGTGCATAGGAAATACTTGTTGCCATTAATTTTGCTATTAATATTAGTATAAAAAAATTATATCGACCTTTCATTTTTGTTGATTTATGAAAATTTTGAAATATTATTTGTCAAGACCTTTAAGCTTTAGCCACTCCGACATAAGGTCTGCGATTTGCACATTATTTAAGTCAGAAAAAGGAAAATGAGTATTCCCTTTAACCCCGATTTCTGGTAGATGGACCACCGTCACATCACCGCCATACTTATTCACTACATCGCGCCATTTTCTCGCCATCTCTAGGCGCACTCTCCATCCATCCTGGCCTGGTTTATCACTAGGCTTATCAGGTATATTGTCTCCATAGTAGATGATTATCGGAAGTTTTGTCAGCTTTAGGAAGTCGGATTTGGGTACACCGATGGCAGCTAATGTGCCACCAGCACTTGGCATAGCTTCTGGTACCTCGCCTTCAGGAAATAAAAATCCACTACCAGGTTCATAACTCACGATTGCTTTGATATGGTCATTTTTGATAGCCGTATTCCATCCCATGCCGCCTGAGTGTGAGTGTGTAACCAAGATGCCATTACCTATTTTATCGAATAATGCTGATATAGCTCTTGCATTGATTTCAATATCAATATTACCAATGCTTGGTGTCATAGACCTGAAATATTGATCCAATGTAGCTTCATCTTGAGCAAACTGTACACCATCAAAAAACTTTGGCCAAATCCCCAATCTAAATGTTCCAAACCACTGCTGCTCATCTGGTGTAGCCTCTACCGTCGCGGTAACCGTGCTTCTTCCTGCATCACCACGCCTTGGTTGGTCTATGATATAAACAGGGAATTTCTTTCTTAAAAAAATATTCTGGAAGCCTTCTCTTCCGTCAGGAGTGGTCTCCCAGGTTTTTGAAAACTGGCCAAAGCCATGCCACATCACCAATGGAAGTTTTCTAGCCTTAGCAGGAATCTGATAAAACACATAAGCATGATCACCATGTAGCGTTTGTCCAGCAGATGTTGGTTTGTAAGGATCGAATGTCCCAGGATTAGTAATGACTGTTCCTCCCACCATAAAACTGCCTTGATCCAAGATAGTGATAGGCTTTAATTTTTGGGGTTTCTGAGCCATTACTACATTCACAAACAGTAATACGAAAATAAGAGTAAGATAGCGATTGCTGATAGATATGATTGCCATGTCGAAAACTTGAATTATAAATTATCACAAAGGTATTTTATTACAACATGGATATGCCTATACAAATTACGGATATTAATACCATTATTACTGAAAGGTGTGAATTATTGAGGTTGGCGATGTTGAAATCGAGGAAATTTTGATATTTGTGCAATAAATTAATAGTCCTGACTAATTTTGTAATATTAAAATTTACTAATTTGGAAAAATCTTAATAACTTTGTTATAAATTTAATCTTGATAAAAATAATTTACCATGAAACAAATAATCATTTCAATTGCTTTAATTATACTTATACCATTTTTTACTGTCGCACAATCGACTGAAAGATTTATAAGAATTGTTGGCTCGTCAAAACATGAATTCGTTTCAAACGGCGTGAAACTTGATCTAAGCATTAGTGAAATTACTGAAAATACAAGACTTGGTACTAAGCCTTTATCTTACGATTCGGTTTACTTAAAATTTGTTTCAGAAATTAAAAAGCTAAACATTAATGAAAGTGATCTTCAAACAAAAAATACTAATTTTAGCAGAAGTAACAACTCTTTTTCAAAAAACTTCATTCTAATCACAAACGATAAAAACATACCTGAAAAATTAGCAAACTTAAAGCTTGAAGGTGTGCAAATTACTGAAGTTCATTACACTTACAATAATAACCTAACACCAGAAATTGAAAACATGCTGTTAAATGCTATAGATAATGC
Source organism: uncultured Saprospiraceae bacterium (assembly GCA_937952155.1). GTDB lineage: Bacteria > Bacteroidota > Bacteroidia > Chitinophagales > Saprospiraceae > OLB9. The sequence continues at coordinate 2,334 of CALFYH010000397.1, read as the reverse complement.
AAAGCGAAAAGCATCAAAAATAGCACAAGAAACTGGAATGAAACTTGGGAAAATTCTTAATATTGAAGATATATCTGGAGGTTGTTGTGGTGATATAAAAGATACAAAAGAAACTAAAACTACAAAATCATACGATGTTAATATCACCTTTGAATTAAAAGACTGATGATTAAATATTTCATATTGTTTTTGGCAATAATATCTTTCAATAATATTGGTGCTCAGGATTATTTAAAAGTTTTAGGCAGAAAAAAATATACTTTAAAAGCGGATATTACCAGATTGAAAATATCTTTTAGTGATAATGCGGAGTCAATTTCACAAAAAAGTAAGTTAATACAAAATCTGGATACCGAAAATTTAAATATTACAATTGATACATCAACTCAGAACCTAGTTATAATTGATATACACAAAATTGATGATTTCTTTAAAATAAAAACTATTTGTAACAATCAAAATATTTATCCATCTACTTATTATATTTTCCAAAATGAAAATAGTGAATACCAAGATAATTTAGCAGTACAAGCCATTAAAAATGCCACAGCTCAAGCAAGTTTACTAGCAAAAGTTATGAACAAAAAAATAGATAGAATAGTGAATATTGATGATGTGGTAGAAAAATATTTATTTTATACTGAGGAATATCCAGAATCAGAATGTATGAAAAAAGTCTTGGTTTGGTTTAATGATTATATGAATAAAAATGAAGATCCAGATAAAACAGAATATGATACTAATAGCAAAACTGGGCTTTACGCAATTTGGGTAACTTACAAATTAAAGTAATGTACAACACACCATCTACACCACACCCAACGCCTGCTCAATATCCCACAAGATATCCTGATAATTTTCTACGCCGACCGAGATTCTGATCAGTTTGTCGGTAATACCCATTTCTTTTCTGTGAGTCTCTTCGATACCTGCATGGGTCATGGATGCAGGATGCTCTGCAAGGCTTTCAGTACTACCCAGACTCACAGCGAGTTGGATAAGTTTTAGATTGTTTAGAAATGCAAATGCTTCTTTTTCTCCACCTTTGATGTCAAATGACAGCATGGCACCAGGTGATAAGTATTGGCGCTTGTAAGTGTGAAAATTGGCACTAGTTTCATGGATCAGGCCGAGATAATATACCTTTTCTACTTTGGGATGTTTAGTCAAATATTGTGCGATGACTTCCGCATTTTTGGCTTGTTGTTCCATGCGCACCTTGAGTGTTTCGAGACTACGCATGAGCAACCAACCCGTATTGGGACTTGCCATATTGCCTAAAAAAGTACGCAGTGTTTTGACACGTTTCATGAGATCTCTATTTCCCAAAACTGCACCAGCGATGACATCACTATGACCACCGATATATTTTGTAGCCGAGTACATTACCAAGTCCGCTCCATGGCGAAGTGGATGCTGCCAAAGCGGGCCCATATAGGTATTGTCCACGGCAGTCAGCACTTGCTGATCCGGATTCGAATATTTTTGAGCAATACGAACACACATTTCTATGTCGATGATGGCGTTGGTCGGATTGGCTGGTGTTTCGATAAAAATCAGGGCCAACTTATCTGCTTTGCCTGTTGAAGCGAGTAAAGTCTCTATTTCATTTTCACTCATCTCTGGTCTGAAACCGATAGTATTGATACCGATTTTGGGTAGAAAAGTATTGATAAAATGATCCGTACCACCATATACTGGCATTGAATATAGCAAAAGATCGCCGGGCTTCAAAAATTCTAACAAAACCGTAGTAATAGCAGACATTCCACTTTCAAAAACGGCACATTCTTCGGCCTTGTCCCATAGACAAAGACGATTTTCTAATATTTCGAGATCTGGATTATTGAGTCTAGAATAGATCAATCCCATCTCTTCATTGACTTTTTGCTCACGGATCCCATAAGCCACTTCAAAAAAAGCTTTGGACAGCAACACCGAACATGTCAAACGCGTTCAAACTATTGCCAACCGTCTGATTCCTTTCACCGCCACTTTTCGCGGAGATGCCCCTAGCTGGTCTTGGGAAACTCATGTGATCACCAGCCCAGAACTGAATGCCTACTGCATGCCTGGTGGAAAAATTGTTTTCTATTCAGGGATTATTGAAAAATTAAATATGACTGACGGAGAAATTGCCGCGGTGATGGGTCACGAAGTGGCGCATGCCCTCCGAGAGCATGGCCGTGAACGCGTGGCTCAGGCCATGACACAACAATTGATTTTAGGTGCGGCGGTGAGCACGGGCAAGGTCAGCGCCAATGGTGCGACCATCACCACCGAAGCAGGCACCGGCATCACCGTCGCGGGATGGGGTGGCGTCACTCCGCCGCC
>CALFYH010000396.1 GCA_937952155.1 uncultured Saprospiraceae bacterium | reverse complement strand
GGTCGATGCAGACGATCTTATAGCTGAAGTCATCAATGAAGCAAAAGAAATGTCTGCCGAAAGAGGAGAAATTACAGCGCTTCCGATCGCAGAACAACAAGATATTTTATCAAAAATCGGGATGGCAGCCCTTAAGTTTTTTATTATCAAGGTGCAACCGCAAAAACGGATGATTTTTGATCCAAAGGAGTCTGTAGATATGCAAGGTCAAACGGGACCTTATATTCAGAATGCTTTTGTACGCATCCAATCTGTAAAACGAAAAGCAGCACAATTGAAGTTGGCCAATAAGGGTCCATCATATAACCAACTTGAGGAACAAGAGAAAACGCTTATAAAAAATCTGATGTCTTTTCCTGATGTGGTCTATGATGCTGGCGAACAATATGACCCATCTACCATTGCCAACTATGCTTATAATTTGGCAAAGGATTTTCACAGATTTTACCACGATGTACGCATCCTAAATGCAGAGACTGAAGCAGCTATTGCATTCCGTTGCGAATTGAGTGATCAGGTTGGCAAAGTACTTTTTTCGGCTTTTGACCTATTGGGAATAGAGATGCCTGATCGCATGTAATCATTAAATCATAATCTATAATCAAGATATTACTTATGTCTGAAGATAAAAAAGAATCACTCAACTTTATTGAGCAAATCATAGAAGATGATCTCAAGTCTGGCAAAAATAATGGCCGCATCCTGACTCGTTTTCCTCCTGAACCTAATGGATATCTGCATATTGGTCACGCTAAGGCCATTTGCATCAATTTTGAAACTGCCAAAAAATATGGTGGTAAAACCAATCTGAGATTTGATGATACCAATCCAACCACTGAAGAAACAGAATATGTAGATAGTATCCAAAATGATATACGATGGCTTGGATATGAGTGGAATGGCGATGCGGTGTATGCATCTGATTATTTTGGCCAATTATATGAATTTGCAGTCAGCCTTATAAAAAAAGGTTTGGCTTATGTAGATGATAGTACTCCTGAAGAAATAGCCACAATGAAAGGAAGTCCTTCAGTGCCGGGTCAAGATAGTCCTTATAAATCCAGAACCATTGAAGAGAATTTGACGCTTTTCGAACAAATGAAAAATGGTGAATTTGCCGATGGATCTAGAGTATTGCGTGCCAATATTGATATGACTTCACCCAATATGTTGATGAGAGATCCTATCATTTATAGAATCAAGAAAGAGCATCATCATCGCACGGGAGATCAGTGGTGTATTTATCCTATGTATGATTTTGCACACGGGCAGTCCGACTCTATTGAGCATATCACCCATTCGCTTTGTTCACTTGAGTTTATTCATCATAGGCCTGTATATGATTGGTTTATCGAAAAGCTAGGTATTTTTCCTTCCAAACAGACTGAGTTTGCAAGGATGAATGTCGAGTACATGATCACTTCGAAAAGGAAATTGCTCAAATTAGTGAATGACAATTATGTCATTGGTTGGGATGACCCTCGTATGCCTACGATTTCAGGAATGAGACGTAGAGGATATCCGGCAGCAGCGATCAGAAATTTTTGTGATAAAGCTGGTGTAGCCAAAAGAGAAAATACCATAGAGATAAGTTTGTTGGAAGCATGTGTGCGCGAAGAACTCAATAAAACCGCTTTGCGAGCGATGGTTGTCCTCGACCCAGTTAAAGTGGTAATCACCAATTATCCTGAAGATAAAACAGAAATTCTTCATGCAGAAAATAATCCTGAAGATCCAAGTGCAGGTAGCAGAGATCTGCATTTTGGTAGAACCATTTACATAGAAAGAGAGGATTTTATGGAGCAAGCGCCGCCAAAGTATTTTCGTATGACTATTGGTGCCGATGTCAGACTCAAACACGCCTATATCTTGCACTGTACTGGGATAGACAAAAATCAAGATGGCGAGATCACCACGATCTATACAACGTATTATTCTGATAGCAAATCAGGTGAAGATGTTTCTGGTATAAAACCCAAAGGTACCTTGCATTGGGTAGATGCTGATAATGCTGTGCCATGCGAAGTTAGGATGTATGACAGATTATTTACTGTTGCCGATCCGACAGCTGATGATTCGAAGGATTTTCTTGAATTTTACAATCAGGATTCCTTGAAGGTGATTAAAAATGCCTTGATGGAAACATCACTTTCTGAAAGCAAACCAGGCACACAATATCAGTTCTTGCGACAAGGTTATTTTTGCACTGATGTTGACTCAGCCGAAGGTAAAATTGTATTCAATCAAACCGTAGGTCTTAAAGATAGTTTCAGTAAAGAAGTTAAAAAATAAGTGGTTCAAATTTCAGCAAGATATAAAGGCCTTGACAAGGTTTCTTCCAATGAAATGAAAGTTTCTGTGCGTTGGATTCCTTTGATAGCTTGAAGCTTTTTGGCGAGAATATCACGTAGATGTTCCGTGTCTCGGCAGATGATTTTTGCAAATATCGAATAATTTCCAGTAGTATAATGGGCATCTATAACCTCAGGAATTTTTTTAAGTTCTGATTTTACGCTTTCATACATATTGGATTTCTCAAGGTATATACCAAGGAATGCTGTAATATCAAAGCCAAGTGCCGCATAGTTTAACTCAGCCCTCACAGCTTTAATTAGGTTGGCTTCAGTCAGTTTTTTGACACGAACATGTACAGTCCCTGGCGATACATAGAGCATTTTCCCTATTTCGGCATAGGAAAGTTTGGCATCTTTAGCGAGGATAGTTAAGATTTTTGTATCCAAGCTGTCTATTTCTATCTGGTTTTTTTTAGATAACATGTTGAAAGGGATAGATTTAAAAATTTTGATAAAAATAGGATATTTTGGACTTTATCAATGCTTATCTGGAGTAAAAATGAGACAATGTGTACTAAAAATTTAAAAATTACAATTTCAATGTTAAAATTTGGTAGTTTGGCAGGAAATTGGATAGATATGTAAAGTTGTAAAGTGATGTGTGTAAAAGTAATCTGAACCATTGGAAAAGGAAAATATAACAAAATACAATATCTTACAGCCACTTGTGCTTTCTGCTTGTTTGGCAGTTGGTATGATGGTTGGTTTTAAAATGAATGATAAACCTGAGGATTCACTGGTCAGTGCCTCTGATTTTCCATTAGATAGCCTCCATCAGACTGGACGAGTCGAAGAGCTCATCAGATTCATTGACTCAAAATATATAGATACCATAAATAGCGACGTTTTGATCGACGAGGCTGTAAATGGTTTATTTTCAAAGCTGGATCCACATTCGTTATATTTGTCTCCAATAGAAGTACTGGATGCGACCGATCAAATGGATGGAGCATATAATGGCATAGGCATCGAAAATTATTTTATCGAAGATACTGTCAATATTAGTAAAGTTTTACCACAAAGTCCTGCTGAGAAAGCTGGATTAAAGATATTTGACAAAATCATTTCTATCGATGATAAAATGGTTTCTGGTCAAAAAATGGAATACAGCACGATCAGAGAGATGCTCCGCAAAGAGGAAGGTAAAGTAGTGGCAGTAAAAATTTTGCGAAAAGGTAAGATCTTGGAATTTAAAATTACAGTAGCCGAAGTACCTGTAAAAACAGTAGTTTCAGCCTTATTACCAGATATTAATACGGCGTGGATTCGTATAGACCGATTTGGGTCCAATACGTATAAGGAATTTATGGAAGAGGTAGAAAAGCAATTTGGTGAGAAAAAAGCTAAACATCTTATCCTCGATCTTAGAGACAATCCCGGTGGATATTTACCAGAGGCAACTAACATACTTTGTCAAATCTTCGAAGAGAAAGACAGATTACTTCTTTTTACAGAAGGACGCAACAGCAAAAGAAATGAATATAAAAGCAATGGAAAACGATTTTTTCCAATCGAAAAAGTTATAGTGCTAATTGACGAAAATTCAGCATCAGCGAGTGAGATAATAGCTGGAGCAATCCAAGATTGGGACAGAGGTATTATTGTCGGCAGACGATCATATGGCAAAGGCTTAGTACAAGAGCAATACGACCTTAATAATGGTGGTGCAATCAGGCTCACCGTGGCAAGGTATTTTACGCCATCTGGTAGGTCTATCCAAAGAGACTATACAGAAAGAGGAAAATATGATGAAGACATCAATGATCGGTATCAACATGGTGATCTATTTCATAAAGATAGTTCTATTGTAAAAAATGGCGGTAAATATTATACACAATTGTTGAAACGTGAAGTTTCGGGCTCTGGAGGTATCACACCTGACGAATTTATAGCATTGCCAGCCATTTATAAAAATCCAGATGCATTTGCTGTAAAATCATTTTTGCCTGAGTTTGTATTTAAATATTTGGCTTCTTCAAAAAGTGAGATCTCAAATAGCGATGACATCAAAATGTGGAAAGTTCCAAATGATTTTTATGAAGCGTTTAAGAAATTTTTACTAGCGCAGAAAGATGAATTTAAAGACGCAGCAGCGATACCTGACTTGAGACAATTTGAAGATGAGATAAGAAACCAAGCAGGGCTAGTTTTACAAAATTCCACAGATGGCTCTAAAGCCATTCCCGAAAACGATAATTATATGCTCAAAGCTATAAATATTATTAAAACAAATAAAAAAGTAGAGGACTACAAGAAATAGACTATAGATTCAATTATTTACACATTAATATTATGTGTAATATGAAAAATACCTACACAAGCAATTTTATTGAAAAATTTTAAACAAAATTATTCTATGAATATTAGCTAATTACATATTAAGAAATAAAATTATAAAAAAATTATTTAAAATCATTACATTACATATTATATATTATTTACATTTGTGGTGTGAATTAGGTAAAAGCCCTTACAAAATGACTTTCATACCTGATTTACATCCTGAATATAGAACCCGCAAACAGTAATTACAGCGCCGTATTTATTTGGCGTTTTTGCAGATTAATTTTAGCTTTTTCATAAGCTGAATTGACGCTGACAAAGTATTACAAAATTAGTACATAATATTTTTTTAATAAAATCATGCGAAGCGGTTTTTGCATGTATTGTAAACATTTTTTTAATTTTTTTATAACTCAAATTGGATCTCATGATGGAAACAAAATTTACGAAAACAAACCTTTGGGTGAGACTGGTAGCGGTCTTGTTTTTAGGTGTTTTTACAACCTTCAATGCTTCTGCGCAATCTTGTGCATGTAAGGAAACCGTGCAGGTATCTTTAGATGAGGATGGTGAAGCATTAGTAACGGCATCCATGTTACTTGCTGATGGCAGTACATGTGCTGGTGCTCAAGTTGTCACCGTGATGCTGACACCGACAGGTAGCCCTATACCGGGTAGTCCTGAGGTAAATTGCAGTCATGCTGGCAAAACACTTTATGGCAAGGTATCAAATGGTGCAAACTCTTGCTGGTCAAAGCTTGTCGTGGAAGACAAGATCAAACCAGTAATAAATTGTCCGGTAGGAACCATGTCTTTGACTTGTGTAGAGATGAATACATTTGTACCTACAATCATCGAAGCTTGTGGGCCAGTAGTATTGGATACTATCAATGAAGTCATTACAACTAATAACTGTGGTGGTGCACTTGGTAGCAATATTCTGAAAAGAGTCGTAAGGACTTATCAGGCTACAGATGCAAGTGGCAATGTCTCACTGCCATGTACAGTGACCTTTGATGTTACGGTTGCTGATCTTGCAGCAGTTTCATATCCTATAAATTACGATGTGGCAGTTGGGAATAATCCAGCGCTTGTTTGTGATGCTCAATATGCAAAACTTGCCAACGGTAATCCATCTCCGACAAATCAGGTAGTTTCTACTTCCCTAACACTTCCTGGTACCGGATATCCTACACTTTCAGGTATAAATTTATTAAATAATGCAGATCTTTATTGCGGTCTGATGGTATCATATTCAGATGCTACGCCTATAAAAATTAACTGCGTTACTAAGATAATGAGAACTTGGCAGATTATTGAATGGTCATGCTTGAATAGACCACCAGTAAATCGTGTTCAGGTATTAGAAATAGTAGATAATGTTGGTCCAACCGTTACTGGTTTGAGCCCACTTGTCCTTGCTTCTACTACAAATCATTCTTGTGATGGTTTGGTGACTTTGCCTAGTCCAATTGTTACTGATAATTGTGCACCTACATCAAGTCTTACTACAGATATTACTGTTTACTTAAATGGTAATCCTGCAACTCCTGGTGTATTTGTTAAACATGGTGCTTCAAAAACTGTAACACTTCCAGTAGGAACACATACTGCTACTTATACGGCTTATGACGCTTGTTATAATAAAACCGTAGTTTCTATATTGGTAGATGTAGAAGATAAAACACCACCTGTTACTATTTGTGATGAGCTTGCTACAGTAGGTCTTACTACAGATGGAACAGCTTGGGTACCAGCATCGGTTTTTGATGACGGTAGTTACGATGAGTGTAAGTTAGAGAAGTTTTTGGTCAGAAGAATGAATACAACCGCTTGTGCACCATGCGAAACTCCTGAATTCCCTGGATTTAAGCTTTTAGGTACAAGAGACGGACATTACTATTATGTGTCTCAGCATGAGCTTATAGGAAAAACAGCATTCAAAATGGCTAAAGCTATGGGTGGATATGCTGTATCTTTGGAGACACCAGTAGAAGCTGAATGGTTGATCGAACAGTTGGATGCAAAAGGTTATGACGAATGTTATTCTATAGGTTTGAATATTAATAATTTATCTACATTTCCAGAATTTAAGTGGGAAAGTGGTGCTACATTCAACTTCTTTGAGTTCTTTGGATCTCCGCTTATTGATAATAATATAGCTTATGTTTGTATAAGTGGTGCTAGTGGCCCAGTTATTAGCGCAACACCTAATGTAGTGCCTAATAAATATATCATTGAAATCACCGATCCATGTGGTTGGACATCACATGCACAGTTTTGTTGTACTGATGTACCAGCAAATCAAATGGTAGCTTTCAGAGCGATCGATGCTTCTGGTAATTATAATGATTGTATGGTAAGTGTGGTGGTTCAGGATAAGATAGGTCCTACGATTACATGTCCTGCAGACAGAACAGTAGCTTGTGACTTTGCTTATGATATAAATAATTTAGCAAAAGACTTCGGTACTGCTGAGGTAAAAGATAACTGTGCTGTACCTAATCCTGTAGAAACGCGTACTGTAAATCTAAACAGTTGCCGTATTGGTACAATTACAAGAACATTTACTGCAACAGATGCAGGTGGTAGAACAGCAACTTGTACGCAGACAATTACATTCAGACCTGATGTATCACAAATCTATTATGGTCCTACAGCAGCTGAATGGCCAAGAGATACAATGGTTCAAGGATGTGGAAATCCAACAGCAGCTCAATTTTTGCCAGCAGCACTCGGATCTCCTGTATTGTCTGACGGAGCATGTTCATTAGTTGGCGCACAATATGAAGATCAGTCATTCTCATTCAACAATCCTACTAGTCCTGCTTGTTTTAAAATTTTAAGAAAGTGGACAGTAATAGACTGGTGTCAACCTTTAGAAGAAGGTGGATATGCTACCTGGACTCATACTCAAGAAATCAAAGTTGTGGACAATATAGCTCCATCAGTAGCTCAATTGGCTCCAACAGTAAGTGCAGATACATATGATGCAGAATGTGCTTCTGGTGAAATCACGCTTACATCTCAAGGTGCTGATGTTTGTACTACAGTTTTGAGAAGTAGTTATAAAATAGATTTAGAAAATGATGGTGATTTTGATTATAGTTCACCGGTATCAAATAGCAATACTATAAACGCATCTGGAAGTTATCCAGTCGGTAAGCACCGTATCGTTTATACTTACGAAGATAAGTGTGGAAATGTAACATCAAGAGAGCAGTTATTCAATATTGTGAATAAGAAAGCACCAACTGCAATCGTATTACAAGGACTTGCTATCAGCTTGATGAAGATATCTGAAGGTGAAGGAATGGCTGAAATTTGGGCAACAGATTTTGACCCTGAAAGAAAATCAAGCCATCCATGTGGTTATACTATCTTACTTTCATTCACACCAGTAACAGTAAATGCACTAGGACAAATGGTAGGCACACCTAACTTAGTGTTTGATTGCGATCAACTAGGACCTCAACCTGTTACAATTTATGTAGCAGCATTGACTCCTGCAGGTGATGTTGTACAGACTTCTGTCAATACTTTCATCGATGTACAGGATAATAATAACATATGTCCTCCTTCAGGAAGAAAATTGAGTGTAAATGGTAGTTTAGCTACTGAGGATCAAAGAATGCTCGAAAATGCCAATGTTGCTTTATTAGGCTCAGAACTTACTAGGATTACAGATGTTAATGGTAATTTTGATTTCAACAATATGGACAATGGCGGTACTTATACTGTATCACCGGAGAAGAATGATGATCACCTTAACGGTGTTTCTACACTCGACCTTGTAATGATGCAAAGACATATCCTTGGATTGGAAAAATTGAAGACACCTTATAAGCTTATAGCTGCCGATGTCAATAATGATGGTAAAATCTCCGCAAATGACCTAGTAGAGTTGAGAAAACTCATCTTGGGTACATCTAATGGATTTACCAACAACAAATCTTGGAGATTCGTTGACAAGTCATACAATTTTATCGATGCAACCAATGCACAAGGAGAGGCCTTCCCGGAAGTATATAATATTAATAATTTAAGTACAGATATGAAGACCGATTTTGTAGCTGTAAAAACAGGTGATGTTAATGGTAATGTGGTAACTAACTTGAATGATGAAAATCTCGAGTCAAGGTCTAGTAATAGTGTGCTTTTAAGTACTAATAATGTAGAATTTACAGCTGGTCAGCAAATCGTTGTACCTATAAATGTAGCTCAGACTGATAATATGTCAGGTATGCAATTTACAGTGGAGTTTGATAGCGAAAAGCTTGCACTCACAAGTGTAGATCCTGCTGCGATGAATGTTAACGATCAGAACTTTGGATTTGCAAATATTCACAATGGAATCCTTACCGTAAGCTGGAATGATGCAAAATCTATACAGTTTGCAGGAAATACCACCTTGTTTAACTTGACTTTTACGGCAAAAGATGGTGGAAATATTGCAGAAGCAGTTAGTATGAGTTCGTTTATCACTAAAGCTGAAGCATATGATTCTGAAGCTAATGTAATGACACTAAACTGGAGAGTAAATCAAAACATTGCAGAAGTAGTTCTTCACCAGAATGTACCTAATCCATTTAAGGAATCTACCATGATTGGGTTTGATCTTCCTGAAGCCATGAACGCAACCATTACGGTATATGACGTGACTGGAAAAGTAGTCAAATCGACAAATATTGATGGTGTAAAAGGTAACAATACAATAGAGTTTACCAAAAATGAATTGAAATCAGGTATCATGTATTACACATTGGAAGCCGGAGATTTCAAATCTACCAAAAAGATGGTCATCATAGAGTAATTGAGTTTTTTGAAATAATTCCTTTTAGTTAGGAATCGAGCCCTTCTGCATGTCTGACGCAGAAGGGCTTTTTATTTATGATAAAATATCTTTTGGAAATTGTAATTTTGCACCCGAATGGCAAGAATAGTATGTATTGATTATGGTATCAAAAGATGTGGTATAGCCGCTACTGATCCTTTCCAGATTATAGTTTCGGCAGTAGAAACTATTGAGACTGCTAAGTTGATGGATTTTTTGGACAACTATTTAGCAAATGAAAGTGTTGAAAAATTGGTAGTAGGACTTCCAGTTCATAAGGATGGGAATTTTACAGGACTAAAGACCAATATTGATGATTTTGTGCAGAAGTTTAAAACTAAATTTGCACATATTCCAGTAGATTTTGCCGATGAGCAGTTTTCATCAGTTCATGCCAAAAAAATCATATTGGATATTGGCATTAAAAAAGAAAAAAGAAAAGATAAAGCATTGATTGATAAAATCAGTGCTGTGATTATTTTACAACGATATTTAAAGCATATTTAATTGTTTTATGATTTTACCAGTTTATGCAATAGGCCAGCCGGTATTGAAAAAAAAGGCAGCAATTATATCTCCAGATTTCGAAGGTCTCAAGGAGTTGATTGCAGACATGTGGGAGACAATGTATGCTGCGCATGGTGTAGGGATAGCGGCTCCTCAGATAGGACAGTCGATCAGATTGTTTGTGATTGATTCTATCCAGATCATGGAAGATGACAAAAAAAATGAAGGAATAAAAAAGGTATTCATAAATGCCCAGATCATCGAAGAAACTGGTGATCTGTGGTCATATGAAGAAGGCTGTCTGAGTATTCCCGAAATCAGAGGTGATGTAGAGCGCACTCAAAAAGTTAGGATCCAATACCAAGACGAAAACTTTAAGAAACACGACGAGGTGTATGAAGGTATCAATGCCAGAGTTATTCAGCACGAATATGATCATATAGAAGGTATCCTTTTCACTGAAAAACTGAAGCCACTCAAGAAAAAACTCATTCAACGCAAACTCAATGATGTGAAATCTGGCAAAATCAAGGCAGATTATAAGATAAAGTATGTGAGAATTTGATAGGTTAGTTTTTTAAAAGCTTATTTTCTGCCAAAATCCGCCGGTATTTCTCCCCATACTTCTGTTTCCCATTTTATTATCTTGTTTTGATAGTTATTGCCACGCAGCCAAGATTCAGCTCTGCTGATAAGATCATGAATTACGGCATTTTTTTTTGTTAGACCAAGTGTAGTTTTTGCTTTCTTATTTTTGACCCAGCTCATAGCAGTTTTGGAATCTGTATATATAGCGGTGTGTGTATTATTATTCTTGTGTAATAAAGCTAGCGCATGCACTAAGGCCAAAAATTCTCCAACATTATTGGTACCATCTTTAAAAGGACCTTGATGAAAAATCAACTTTTTTGTATTGGTCTCGACACATTGATATTCCATATCTCCAGGATTGCCACTACAAGCAGCATCCACACATATACTATCAGATAATATGGTAGATGAGCTTGGTTTAGCTTTCGGCTTATCATCCTGAGAAGAATTTTTTATAAATTGAGTATAATTTCTAGCAAATGCAAATTCTGCTTCAACTCTTGAATCAAAAGATTTGAATTTCGGTGAGGGAAATCCAGCGATTTGTACTTGACATTCTTCCCAGGAAGTATATACGCCTGGCACTTTTCCTTCCCAGATTACATAATATTTTTGTTTCTTTGCCATGAATTTATTTACAAAAAACAGCAAATTTAATGTTTACTGATACACACGCACATATTTATAGCGAAGAATTTATTGATGACCTAAATCAAATGATCGAGCGAGCTCAAGTAGAAGGAATAACAGACATCTACATGCCCAATATTGACAGCACATCAATTGAGCGCATGCTTACTATTAGCAATGATCATGCTAGTTGTCACGCAATGATTGGACTTCATCCATGTTATGTAAAGGAAAATTACAAAACCGAACTCAAAATCATGGAACAAAACCTTGATGCGCATTCCTTTTGTGCGGTAGGGGAAATCGGGATTGATTTATATTGGGATACAACATTTGTGGAGGAACAAAAAAAGGCATTTGGCTATCAGATAGCCATGTCATTGGAAGCAGGATTACCGATAGTGATTCACTCACGTGATTCGCTAGATCTTACAATTCAGGCAGTAAAAGACATGCAAAATGGTAAGTTGTCAGGTATTTTTCATTGTTTTAATGGTACTTCCGAACAAGCCCAAAAAATTATTGATTTAGGTTTTTATCTAGGAATAGGTGGCGTGATAACCTATAAAAATGCTGGTGTTGATAAAATCGTAGCAGATTTACCATTATCTTCGATGGTTTTGGAAACAGATGCACCATATTTGACGCCTGTGCCACATCGTGGTAAGCGCAATGAATGTGCTTATATCAAAATTATTGCCCAAAAACTGGCAGAAATAAAGATGTGTCCGATTGAAGAAATAGCATCCGCCACGACATTTAATGCAAAAAATATTTTTGGGTCACACCAAATATTAAAAGAAATTAATCTTTAATAGTGAAGTAAATTCTGAAATATTTTATTTGAAGGTTTTTAATGATGTAAAGTACATTATAATAAATTTTAATTTTAGTTCAAAATATTGATAATGTATGTATTGTATATAATCAAAATAATAATAAGAAAAATATATTTTGATATTAGAACTAATTTTTCAACATTTGCGGCGTTGGAGAGTTGTCCGAGCGGTTTAAGGAGCACGCCTGGAAAGTGTGTATACCTCAAAAGGGTATCGAGGGTTCGAATCCCTCACTCTCCGCAATTTTTTTTTCAAAGAATTTAAGTAATTTTAAATAAATTCATATTTTTAACCTTTATTTTGTAGTAAACCTTATATTTTCTAAAAACGTAAATTAACAAATCATGCGAAAACTTTTATTTTTAATAGGGGTATTTATGGTTGCCTCTTATTTTGGTGCCTTTGAAATACTAGCACAGGCTGCTGATTCCACTGGAGCTGTACTTGATTCTGCTGCTGCTGCGGCACCTGCAGCTGCCGAAGCTGTTGCTGAAACAACAGATGCTGCAGTTGCAGCTACTGAAGACGTTGGTGCATTTCAGGTTTTGAAAGAAAAATTTATCGAAGGTGACTGGATTTGGATGACACCGGTTTTGGCTTGTATGATTTTTGGTCTTGCATTCTGCATAGAAAGAATCATCACATTAAATATCGCATCAGCTAATACAGATGTATTGATGTCTAATATTGATAGCAAATTGGCTTCTGGTGATTTGGAAGGTGCAAAAGAAATAGCAAAAGCAACACCTGGTCCAGCTGCAAGTGTTATTTATGAAGGATTAAGAAATGTAGGTGGTGGAGCAGAAGGTGTAGAAAAAGCAATAGTATCTTATGGATCTGTCCAAATGTCTTTATTAGAGAAAGGATTAATCTGGATATCTCTATTTATTGCATTGGCACCGATGTTGGGATTCTTAGGAACGGTTGTAGGTATGATTCAAGCCTTTGACAAGATTCAAGCAGCTGGTGATATCTCTCCTACAGTTGTAGCAGGTGGTATTAAGGTAGCCCTTTTGACTACTGTATTTGGTCTTATTGTTGCTATTATCCTTCAGATTTTTTACAATTATATTGTTTCAAAAATTGATGCGATCACTACCAAGATGGAAGAATCATCTATCGCTTTGGTGGAGACAATGCTTAAGAATAAGTCTTTTAAATAATTATTTTTAAAATCTTATAAAAATGATTAAGTTATATAATTATTTAGTAAAAAACGGGGATGCAGTAGCTGTGGGTGTCAGTGCTATTCTCTTTGTAATATTTGCCTTAGGTATTTATGTTGGAACATCATCTGGTGGGTACAGTCTAAATGAGCTTATAGATAGAGAGGATAAATCGGATATCAATTGTTTTAATCCAGAGATCGGAAGAGCA
>CALFYH010000395.1 GCA_937952155.1 uncultured Saprospiraceae bacterium | reverse complement strand
TATTCATCTTCTAGGGCTTCCATATGTGGAGAGTTGCCCATATTAGGATTTGCCTTGATCCAAAGTTTCTTATTGTGGAATGGCTCAGGCTGACCTTCCACTTTCTTATCATCTACCTCATATATCTGGATGAAAATGGTTTCGTTGACTAAGATTCCCTTTAATATTTTTTTGCAGTACTCATAGTGGCGATGACATACGCCTTGTATCTCAAAGCCTGGAGTAGTAAGGACGTAAATTATTGGTGATTTGTATTTGATCGATCCTTTTTTGATGGAGTTTTTGATTTTGTCATTTGGGTGTACGTGATATTCGTCCAGCGATGAGCAATATGATCCCTTACCTTCGAGTGTCTTGGCTTCTTTTGATACTTTTTTGATGGATGATTTTGTCTGTAGATCGATGATAGCATGTGTAAGCATGTGTGTACGATCTGCAATCTCAGGAAATTCCTTACAAAGCGCTTCTATAAATGCTTTTGCCATTTCGAAAACTTCTCCAGCTTGCTCTCTAGATGTGGCCGCTGTAAAGAACTGCCCACGATTCATCTTGTCAAGGTAGAAATGTGCTACCATCATGGCGGCCACAAGGGTAGATTTTCCGTTTTTACGAGCGATTTGGAAATAGACTTCTTTGTATTTCCTGATAGCAGGATTATCACGACGTCTCCATCCTGCTATAGATGCTATAAAAAATGCCTGAAAAGGCTGTACATCAAAATTCGGGAACAAACCATCTTCATCTGTGGGTAGGTCGGTAAGGCGAAGCATCGATATAAATCGGATGTATTTATCAGCCTGTTCACGATCAAAGTAATAAGGATATTTTTTGTTTTTTTCGGACTTTTCCAAATCTGCCTGGTGCCGCTGTACTGCAAGCAGGATAGTCTCTGGTACAAGAATTTTGCCAGATAAGACGTCAGATATGTATTTGTCGTAAAGGGTCAATCCAATAAATTTTGCATTGGTGATTTTGGTTTTTCGGGTTCTTTGATGGCAGCACCTAGTTTGAGCCTTGCTCTTGCAGCTGGTGTGAGTCCTAGTTCAGCACTGAGAGACATCACGGCACGGAGCGCATTGGCTGCGATGGCATTTTCGGGCGCCTGATATGATTTTCCAGAGCGTGGATCTATTTTGGTGTAACCGCTTTTGCGCATCGCTTTCATGGCATCATAATATCGGGTATTTTCCATCACTAGCTTTGCCACTATTTCTATATCTGGATTTTCGAGCACACCGCTATTGATCAGATCACGGCATATATCTAGAAACATGATTTTCTCAGATGTTGAAAAATATTTTGGGGCTTCAGTGACAGCTTCTATTTTACCGGATGAGACAACATGCTCAGGATTATCTCTGCCTTTGCGGAGTGTCCCTTGCAAATCTTTGATCTCTATAGGTAACTTTTTGCGGCCTTTTGCCATATTATTATTTTGAATCTGAAAATGTCCAATTTTGGCACTGCGATAAATTGCTCGGGGCGTCGTCGTGGTGCGATCGGTTTTGCATATCTTTTTTATACCCCCTTATCTCTATAAAAAAATGAATAAAAACGACGAAATCAATGGTTAATCCCTTATTATCTGAAATGGATCTTTCGGTTTCGGGTTTGGCACTAGCTTTACTTTATGTTTTCTTTTATTCACTTCCATATTGCTTCTATATTTTTGATTGGTTGTTTAGTTACGGCATTAATAAACTTATCATTTTGGTATATAGCACTGTGTACAAATTTATCTCTACATCGCACACAATACTTATCTCCTTCATAGATCATTATACTATTGATACTTATCCACATTCAACTGGTATATAATGACCATACTCACCCACAAATGCAGGTATCTCACCTCGGCTTTCTTTATTCCTTTTCTCATCATCATGCGTCTTGCATAAATTCTGCAGATTGCGATCATCCCATAATGCACCACCTGAGCGCACGGGTATGATGTGATCTGTTGTACGTCCGAATCTATACTTTCCTTGTCGCTTACACTCTGCACACATAGGATGAGCCTTTTTGTATTGCTCACTGAATTTACGCCATTCCCATCCATGATAGTCGATAGGACTATCTGATACAGAATCTTGTCCAGATCGCTTGGTTTTATTTATCCATGATGGTGATGCTGATTTCATAACTTATCAAATTCTTTTAATACTTCATTCCAATATCTAAAATCAATGTCATTATCTTTTAAAACAACAATTGTTTTAAGTATTTCATTTACACATTTCATTGCACATTGTTTAGCTAATCCTTTTATGTAATTACTTGTACCTAAATCTAAAAGTTCAGTGTAATAATTTACTAAATAATTTGCCTTGTCTTTTGCGTTCATTATCCTTATTTTCTTTTAAGCACATAATTACTATTTTTGCTAATTACTAACCTAACAATTAACCCAACAAAGATAATAGATATAATTTTATATAACAAGTAAGTAGTTATGAATGTGTAGTTTATAAACGAAAAAAGGCGCTGTAAAAGCGCCTTTAAAGTGATCCCGACAGGATTATATATACTGTAAACATACATCCAATTTTAAATAAATATCAACAAATCTATATTATTTGCGACTATATGCGCAACATTATATACATTTGTATAAATATTTTAACCTAACAATTAACCTAACGTATTTTATTAATTATTTTTTATAAAATCAATTATTTATGGCTTCTATCAGATTTAACCTTAACAAAGTTCGGGACCATAATTATATTACGCTTATTTATCACACTACATCATCATCGAGACTTAAAATGTCAATGGGTGAAAAAATAGACCTTAAATATTGGGACAAAAAAAAACAAAGGGTAAAACCTACACATCCAAATGCTACTACTATAAATAACCTGCTTGGCGAAATTGTGGTATTTATAGAGAGAGTAAGAAATGAGTATAAGATAAAAGGTGTAAGACTTTCGACTACAGATCTTAGAAATCTACTGCAAAATAGGCTCTATGGTAAGGATGATCTATTGTTTAAAAATTATGCGGTCAAGTGGCAAGCTGAAATGAGTATCAAAAAATCAACAATGAAAGTGGTGAAAAATTTTGTTACAAAAATTAATGAGATGTATCCAGACTTTAGTTTTGACCAAGTGACGGCATCGTGGCATAAAGGTTTTTTAAAAAGAATGGAAAATCATTCATCATCATATACGCACCTCATGCTCAAGAAAATGAAACAAATAATGGATGCGGCTTATATAGATGGTATTCATACAAATCTGTTTTATCAAAGCAATAAATTCTTGACAACAGTAAATCTGTCAGATAAAATATTTTTGAATAACGATGAGCTAAATATGCTTTATGATGGACTCAATGAAATGAGTGATGTGCATAGAAATGCTACGATTATTTTTCTTATTGGTGCCTATACTGGTCAAAGATATGGTACTTATTCTAATATCGATAAAAAAATGGTATTGTACAAGGGAGAAAA
>CALFYH010000394.1 GCA_937952155.1 uncultured Saprospiraceae bacterium | reverse complement strand
CTATTAATCAAGTTGTAATATCAGATTCAGTGACTTTTGTCCAACCATTGCCTATTGATTTAAAATTGACAGTCGATAAATACGATATAGGTGTAGATGCCTCTGGTGGTACTGGGTTTTTATCTATGAGTATTGATAATTTGGTTTACTCAAATATTTCTGTAATTAAAGATCCAGGCAATGGCACCCATGAAATATTTGTAAAAGATGAATTGGGTTGTTTGGTATCTGATACAGTGAATATAAATGTAGAGCCATTGATCATAAAAGCACAAATTATCAAGGATGTAATATGCTCTGGACAAAATGCAAATTTTGAATTAAATGCGTCAGGTGGATTTGCACCATATACTTATAGTAGTAATAATGATTTTTATGTATCTGGAAATTCAATTACAAGACCTCAAGGAAAATACATTTTTTATGTGAAGGATGCAGCTGGAAAAATTTCATTTTCTGATTCTATATTCACAAACAATCCAAAACCTATTGAAATTTCCTTTATCAAGGAAAAATTAAAAGTTCAGGTGATTGCGACTGGAGGTACGGGAAAATTTATTTATAGCACAAATAATGTAGATTTTTCAGAAAATAATACATTCGAATTCAGTAATAATGGCACATATAAAATCTATGTCAAAGATTCTCTTGGCTGCTCAAAATTAGCTAATCTTACGCTTAATGTTTTGAAAGATCTTAATATTACAAAAAGAGATATAACCTGTTTTGGTAAAAATGATGGTTATGTGAAGATAACAGCTGCTAATGGTGTACTTCCTATCACGTATAGTTTTGATAATTCGGCATTCTCTTCAAATAATGAATGGACCAATTTGTCAGCTGGAATATATAAATATACAGTAAAAGATAATATAAATGATTCTCTTACAGGAGAGATACTGATCGTCAATCCTGATAGCATAACTTTTGATGCCCTTGTTTCGGGACGTGATCTAACCATCAATGTAGCTGGTGGTACGCCACCTTTTCAGTATAGTTTAAATGGTGGAGGTTTATTTTTAGAAACAAATCAATACTCTGATCTACCAGTTGCCGATTATAACATTGTAGTAAAAGATAAGAATGGATGTATCGTCACAGGACTTGTTCAGATTTCATCATTAGATGATAATAATGATCATCCGCTAATGCGAATATTACCAAACCCAACGAATGGACTGGTATATATACAATCACAAATAGATCTGGGAGAGAATGCGATATGCCATATTCTAAACGCTGAAGGACGATTTATATTGAAGGCGCATATTTCATCAAATGGTGAGACCATAATTGATTTAAAACATGTAGCTGCTGGCGTATATTTTGCTAAAATAGTCACTAGAAGCACGGTGCTAACATATAAAATCGTGAAACAAGATTAATACGGGTCTAGTTTTCATGCGAAATTTACAAAATATACGTAACTTTGTAATCTAAATAAATGTGTCATGCCATTAGACAAAACAGGAATAGCCAAGAGAATAGCGCAAGAAGTAAAAGATGGATATTATGTCAATTTGGGTATCGGCATACCTACCTTGGTGGCGAATTATGTACCTGCTGGACTCAATGTAGAATTTCAAAGTGAAAATGGCGTTTTAGGCATGGGCCCATTTCCTTTTGATGGAGATGAAGATGCAGATGTGATCAATGCAGGTAAACAGACGATTACGACCTTGCCTGGAGCCAGTTTTTTTGATTCAGCATTGAGTTTCAGTATGATTCGAGGCAAACATGTGGACTTGACCATTTTAGGCGCAATGGAAGTATCTGAAAATGGTGACATAGCGAACTGGAAGATTCCTGGCAAAATGGTGAAAGGAATGGGCGGCGCTATGGATCTGGTGGCTTCCGCCGAAAATATCATCGTGGCAATGATGCATGTCAATAAAGCTGGAGAATCCAAATTATTAAAAAAATGTAGCTTGCCACTCACAGGTGTTTCTTGTGTCAAAAAAATTTTCACCGAATTGGCAGTATTGGAAATTACACCCAATGGATTCAAACTCCTAGAGCGTGCTCCTGGTGTTACTGTAGATTATATCAAATCTGTTACAGAAGGAAATCTAATCATCGAAGGCGAGATTCCTGAGATGAAGATTGACTAATTTGGATTTAAGGTTTCTGTAATTTTATAGCTATTTCTTTCTGAAGAACTTCGGCTTATCAATTCACCTAAGAAGCCTGCTATAAATAACTGAATACCAACAATTACCATCAAGATACCTAAATAAAATGCAGGTCGATTGGCAATACCAATGGCGTTAAAGAGTATTTTGTCCGCACTAAGCCAAGCTAATATAGCTAAGCCTCCAAAAAATATAAATGTACCTATTACACCAAAGAAATGCATAGGTCTCTTACCGAACTTGCCCATAAACATAATGGACAATAAATCTAACGGGCCGTATATAAATCTAGATAATCCGAATTTTGTGACACCATACTTTCTAGGTCGATGTTGGACGATTTTTTCACCTATATTGGAAAATCCTGCCCATTTGGCAATTACTGGAATATAGCGGTGCATCTCGCCATACACTTCGATATTTTTTACGACATCGCCTCGGTATGCCTTCAACCCACAATTCATATCATGCAAGTGCACACCAGACATCTTGCTCGTCACGAAATTATATAGTTTAGTAGGTATTGTCTTTGATAGCGGATCATAACGTTTCTTTTTCCAACCAGAAACCAAATCAAATCCGTCTTTCATGATCATGTTATATAAATCAGGGATTTCGTCCGGACTATCCTGCATATCTGCATCCATAGTGATCACTACATCACCTTTTGTGTGTCCAAAACCCACATTTAATCCCGCTGATTTACCATAGTTTCTTCTGAACTTAACGCCAGTAACGTTTTCATATTTTTCGTGTAATGACTTGATAATCTCCCATGATCCGTCGTTACTTCCATCATCTACAAAAATAACTTCATACGAATATCCATTTTCTTCCATGACTTTTTTAATCCAGCCATGCAACTCGGGAAGCGATTCGACTTCATTATACAATGGTATTACTAAAGATATATCCAAAATAAAAGGATTTTAGGTATTTGGTAAAAGTGGCTCTTTTTTCATGATCAATGCAATAATTAATGCGTATAAAGTACCAGGAATAATAAATGAAAAGGGTAGCGCAAAAGCTATTGATTTGATATCAAAGGCATCAGATTCTGCAAGTTGCTCCATCATTTTTTCTTTATCTGATTCACCCAATTTCAGCCATCCAGATGCTTGTTCAAACGCTTCAGCTTGGATTTCTTTTACCACATCTTTCAGACTAGGATCGATATAATTCATCAATAAAAACGTGAACAATGTAGTAATTGTTGTGGTAATAATGAATGTACCCCAAGCTGGTTTGAACGAATTAGCAAAAGAGATAAAGCCACCTGATTCAGATTTTACTGCTGAAACAGTTTTAGTCATAAAGTATATAACAATTCCAAATTCAACAAATGAACCGAAGCTAACCATCCAGGATTTATCAACAAAATAGAATAGCAAAGTCAAACAAATCACCGTGCCGCCAGCTATAAGACCAAAACGTAATGGATAATTACTCATAATAAAAGTTCAAATTTGTGGTAAAGGTAATAATTTTTCAAAAGGAAAGTAACCTGACAGCGCTGCTTTTAATTTTATAAAAATTGATGTTAATTTTACTTTATCTGCATATAAACTTAAAGTTAACGCGATTGTTTGTATAAAAAGATCAATTGTTATTTATCAGGGCGCAAAATTTTTATAATATAAAGAAGATAAGTATTTTTGCGGCGCCATATAAAAATCAAAGTATAATGTTAGAATATTTTAATAAGTTAAATAACGAAGAAAAAGTGCAATTGCTGGATGCATTGCCGCTTATTACTGTGCTTATAGCTGGTGCTGACGGTACTTTTGAACCTAAAGAGTTAGAGTGGGCTGAAAAAATAACACATATAAGAAGTTACAAGTTAAAGAAAGAAATGAAAGCCTTCTATCAAGAAGTAGATGCCGGATTTTTCGAAAAAGTACAATATTATATGGAAGCATTACCGGCAGGCGTTGAAGCAAGGACCAGTTTGATTACCGAAAGGCTTGCAGCACTAAATCCAGTTTTGGCTAAAATGGAACCATTTTATGCTTACAAGCTTTATCAGGGATTTCTAAGTTTTGCTAGTCACGTAGCGAAATCATCAGGTGGAATTATGGGCTTCTTCACAGTTAATCCTGCGGAAGCAAAATTGGTAAAATTGCCTATGCTGACTCCAATACTTTATACTCCAAACGGAGAAGAAGAATAATTCGAATT
>CALFYH010000393.1 GCA_937952155.1 uncultured Saprospiraceae bacterium | reverse complement strand
GCATCTGCCCTCTTATTTATGATCCAGTATGCGCACAAGACACACAAGGTAATTATTTCCAAGTGTCTAACGCTTGTTTTGCAGCATGTTGGGGACTTACCATTGTTACAGATAGTACATTGTGCGATAATAATGGTGGATGCGTTTGTCCTGAAATATATGATCCTGTTTGTGCACAAGATAGTCTTGGCAATTATTTTGAAGCACCCAATGCTTGTTTTGCAGCATGTTGGGGACTGACGATCGTCAGTGACTCCATTTTATGTGATATTAATACGGGAGATTGTGGTTGTGTTATTACCGACTCGCTTTATATATGTGCGCAAGATAGCCTTGGCAACATCTTTAGTGTACCCAATGCTTGTTTTGCAGCATGTTGGGGATTGACCATAGTCGAAAATGGAGATTGTAATAGTAATCCATGGGAAGATTGTGATTGCGAATTCAATGAAAATGAACCATTTATATGTGCTGTTGATTCGCTCGGACATCCATGTTATGTACCTAATGCGTGTTTCGCGACATGTTGGGGATTGACTCTTACTAATGATTCTATTTGCAATGTGATCGATATCGATCCAGAAATAGATTTTGGTGCTTTAATTTGTATTGATTCAATCAGTATAAATGAAAATACAACTTTTCAAGAAGCATTATTATTAATAAGCCAATCATGTGGATTAGAACTTCCAGAGTGTATCTTGAATGCACCATTATTTACTACAGACTCAGCATTTTTTGCCTATATCGTTACAAACTGTGAAGGTGACTTTGGATTCAATGGCAATACTTCAGGGTCGAACGTTATGAATTTATATAATATTATACGAAATAACAGATTAACCAGCACTGGAGATATCAAAGCATATCATTCAGAGATAATTTTGTCAGCAAATCCGGTACAAGACAATCTTATGTATAGTATCCAAGTGAAAACTGAGGTTAATGCAACGATTTCATTGTTAAATATAAATGGCCAAACGATTTTTAAAGACAACATAAACTTAGCACCAGGCAAACAATCATTTAACAAAGATGTGACAGGACTGAAAACGGGTGTTTATTTACTCAACTTAGCTACAGGTGCACAACAGCAGACATTGAAAGTAGTCATAATTGAATAAGGTAATAGAATTGATATTTTAATAGTTTTAAGAGATAGGGCTTTAGGGCCCTATTTTTTTATCTTCCATGGATGCATTACAATTTATGAAAAAGAATCAGTGACATAGAATTTATATTTCTTAAAGTTTGGAACTTCCGATCAAACGCATATTTCTCGTTACAGAAAGAATAATGTTTCATCCGAAATAGTTGAGCCATCTGGAAAATTATTTGATTTGTAATTTAAAAAAAAAGAGTGACTACTGTCCCAGCCATATAAAACACTTGATATATTACAAAGTAACATCTAAGATAAGCTTTTGAATGTCCATTTTCGACTTTTGAATGTCCATTTTCGACTTTTGGATGTTCGTTTGCAGCTTTTGGATGTTCATTTGCAGCAAATCAAGATTCCTTTTTGGATTACTGTCAATTATACTAGAAATACTGCAATATAGCAATCCTCCTTTTCTCTCATTATTCGAGCATCTTCTTCGGTT
The DNA here is from genome assembly GCA_937952155.1 of uncultured Saprospiraceae bacterium. Classification (GTDB taxonomy): domain Bacteria; phylum Bacteroidota; class Bacteroidia; order Chitinophagales; family Saprospiraceae; genus OLB9. The sequence goes on along the minus strand of CALFYH010000393.1, from coordinate 1,628 downwards.
TTGTCGCCATAGCCCATCAGATGTAATAGTCCGTGCACCATGACTCTTAATAGTTCATTATGGAATGTTTCTCCATATTCTTTGGCATTATCTTCGATGCGATCGATACTAAGATATAAGTCGCTTTCTATAAATTGGTCTTGCTGATACGGAAATGTGATGATGTCAGTATAATAATCATGACCTAGATATTTGATATTAATATCCAGCAAATATTCGTCACTACAAAAAATATAATTCAGGAGTTTTACGGTTTTTTTCTCAACTTCTGCCACCTTGATTAGCCATTGCCGATAGTCATTTTCCTTACCTAGGAATGGGTGCTGGATGTCTCCTTCGACAAAAAAAGATATTTCAGCATTCATGTAGAATATTAAGCCGACTGAGTTTTAAGATCAAAGTACATCTCGACTTTACTTCCATTATCATCAAAACTGATGTCATCAGCCAATGCCTTCATAATATAGACGCCACGACCACCACAACACTCGATATTGTCTTTGCAAGTCGGATCAGGCACGCCTGTAGGATTGAATCCTTGGCCTTCGTCGGTGACACAAAATGAAATGCCATTTGCCTTCTCACGCATATGAATATGCACTTGCTTGGACTCATCGCTCTTATTGCCATGAATGATTGCATTGTTTACGGCCTCAGTAAGGCTGATGAGAATATCTGCATATTTTTCCTTATCAAATCTGAAATCAAAATCCAGTTTTTTAAGATATGACTCTACTTCAAGAATATTATTGGGATTGGATGATATGGTTAACATGTGATATTTCATTTTAGAACATGACATTTTAATATGAACCAAATATTGTGCCGACCTATGATATTTTGATTTTTATTTTGATGATTTCAATGATTTATAATAATCATCTACTAAAGTTTTATAATATGGTCTCAATGCTGGCGAAACAGATTTATACATATCTATCTCGGCTTGTCTCTTTTTTAAATACTCCTGAAGTGCAGGTGGAATTTCTTTTCTTTTCTCCTGTGCGGTCTCAGATTTTCTTTTATTATCTTCCTCCCGTTGTCTTTCGGCTTTTTCTGCTTCGAGCAATCGGGTTTCGATATCTTTCATTCTCTTGAGCGTCTCATGATTTAGACGTTTATTTACCAATTCGGTCTCAATTTTGTCCATATTATTTATGATCTCTTCTAGCTCTTTGGATCCTTTGCCTTGCTCTTTTTTATCTTTTTGCAATGCTTCCAATGCTTTTCTCAATGCGGCTTGTTGCGCAGCAGCTTGAGCAAAATCTTTAGCTGAAGTACCTTCTTTACTATCTTTACCATCTTTTTTGCCCTTATCCATCTTCTCTTTCATCCCTTCTAGGTTTTTAGACAATCCTTGCTGTCCTTGAGAGATTTTATCCATTGGAATTTTCCCTTCTTTGCCTGATTTGCCTTTGCCTTTACCACCAGGTTTGTCACAAGATCCATTGCCTGGTGCGCCTGATGCCTGTTTCTGAGCTTTGTCTAGTGACTCATTCATCATAAGCGCCAAATCGTTCAGATTCTTCATGGTGCGTCTTTGTTTTTCCTGTCCTTGGGCTACTTGTCGTTCCTCGAGTTCAGTTAGACTTTCCTTGATATTATATTTTATTTCAGCCACTTTGTCC
>CALFYH010000392.1 GCA_937952155.1 uncultured Saprospiraceae bacterium | reverse complement strand
TCCGATCTGCTTCATGAGCCATTCGCTCGAGATGAGGTCGGCTACATCCTACACTATCACCAGAATGACTATCGTGCTGTATCAAATCCTTCGGCTAGCAACAAGTTTGATACCGACATGACGGGTACTTATCTCAATCATAGTAAACAGCTCTACAATGGCAATATCCGAGCTATGATCACCGCCATAGATCGCTTCATACCGACTACAGGAGTAGCTGGATACAGCTATCAGTATGATCAGCTTCATCGCATCAATGGCGTGGACTACTTCAAAGGACTCACCAACAATAGTTGGCAAAATGCGGTAGCTCTGCCAGACTATCAGACCAGATACGGGTACGATGCCAATGGCAATATTCTCAGTCTCAATCGCAATGGTACTACTACAAATGCTCAAGCACTAGATATGGACAAGCTAAGCTATACCTATGATCAAGGAAACAACCGACTCACCCATGTGGACGATGTAATTTCAACCAGTAATTATACAACAGACATAGATGATCAAAAGCCAAACAACTATGAGTATGATCGCAATGGCAATCTCGTCAGAGATCATGCAGAAGGGTTGACTATATTCTGGAATCTCAGCGGCAAAGTGAGAAAGATCGCCAAAGACAATGGCACCACCATTACATTCCGCTACGATGCACTAGGCAACCGCATATCCAAGCAAGTGGATAATAACACCACATGGTATGTACGAGATGCCAATGGAAATGCCATGGCAAACTATAATAAAACAGGTACTACTGGCCCAGTTGCCACAGGTCTATGGACATGGACATCAGTCACGATGTATGGCTCATCGAGACTAGGAGAGATAAACCCTATACTCGTAGATCCATTGCTCCAGGACACCGAAATACCAGATCCAGACGATGACAGTGGCACTTCTGCAAGACAAGCAAAATCTATAAAACCACTAGAATGGCAAGGCTATCTCGGCAGGAAGCAATACGAACTCACCAATCATCTTGGCAATGTGTTGGCTACTATATCAGATAGACGAAGGCTCAGCAAGACTTATGTAGGGGGCACAGGCATTCAAGCTCACTTGATTACGGCGCAGGATTATTATCCTGAAGGAATGATAATGCCATCCAGATCATATAGCACTGAAAAATATGACCAAAAACATCAAGGTCAACTATCCGACCCTGAAGTATATGGCGAAGGAAATAGTTACTTCTATAAGTATAGGATGAGTGATCCGAGATTGTGTCGGTTTTGGAGTGCGGATCCGTTGCATCAGAAGTATCCACATTATTCTAACTATCAGTTTAGTGGGAATAAGCTTATAAGTCATGTCGAGATTGAAGGATTAGAAGAGGAAGGAATCATTTATCAAAATCCATCTGATAAAATTGCAACTGATGAGAAAGGAAATATTGAATTAGACAAGAGCGGAAATCCAATATATCAATCAATAGAGCCGGCTGAAGTATTTGCAAATAATTTAGATAACATGACTCAATCTATTTCACAATTAAGCAATTTGGAAGGTGTAATTTCAACATTCAATACAACTTTCAATATAGCGGCTCAAGAAGAAATGAAAGTTATTTACAAATATGGAACAAAGATTCAAAGTGCTACAAATTTGACATATTTGAATAAGGAAAGTTGGAATTATTTAAGCAAACAAGTTGGAATCGTAGGTAAAGAGGTAGGCAAATTAGGTTATCCTTTAATACTTGCTGATGTGGCATATAATTCTAATATTAAACATTCACATGTTATCAATGCTACAATGATTGCTATTTCGACAACAGGCGTTGGTGCGATTGTTGCTGGAAGTTGGTTCATTTTAG
>CALFYH010000391.1 GCA_937952155.1 uncultured Saprospiraceae bacterium | reverse complement strand
GTATCCAACACCGATGTTTCCATCAAAGATGCTTATGCGATGAGGAATATTGTTTTGGGAATTTTTAATAACATAACATACCTGCCTTCTATTTTAGCCGGTGATGTCAATAGCACTAATGGGATCACAACCTTGGATATTGTATTTCTGACTAGATATTTGGTACAGATACCCAATCCACAGGTTTCCTATGATGAATGGTTTTTTGTAGATCAAAAACACTTGAATTCTTTGGATGTTAGTCTAAAGAATAGAACAGTCATTCAAGGTATTCCCAATGGGCTACAAGAAATTACTTTTAATGGATATCAACATGGTGCTGTAGCATCTACCATACCTGAATTATGCGCAAGCTGTACAGAAGACAGCACATCAACTAAGGCAATACAAATTCCCAACATCAATGTAACCGCTGGTCAAGAGGTAAAATTTATGATAGCTTATCATTATGATGCCCAAGATATTGGTGCTTGCTTTTCTTTGAAATATCGAGATGGCGTAGTATCAGCTGTGTCAGCAATTGCTGGAAGTGTGACCAATTTCATTGATTCTACTGCGACCATCAATATAGCCAGAGTTTTTGATTCGAATACACCACCAATCCTTGATTTTGCGCAAATCACATTTACACCAACTAAATCTGGAAAACTAACTGATTTTTTCAGCCTGAATGATCAATTCAAAAATGAACTCGTGTACAAAGTTGGAAATTGTCTGAAAACATATCAAAACATGACTATTAATGTAGCTACTCCATGTCCTGTTACTTGGCCTGCTGACATTACGATTCCAGACTGCACTTCCAATCATAACACAGGAAGTCCTATCGTTGATCCAGCTTGTGTTAACATAGTCACTGTGACATATACTGACCAAGTCTTTGGTGACCCATGTGCCAAAATTTTAAGAAATTGGACAGCTGTAAATTGGATGACAGGAGAGATTTATAAACATTATCAAATAATCCGTATTGATGCAAATTTAAGCTTGAGTTGCCTTGGAGATATTACTGTAGTTGTAGTGGATAGTGCTATAATATGGGCCACCGATTTGATTAAGACCGGCAATCTTAGCCACCAATTCTCATTTTCTGCTACAGACCCATCACAAAAATCAATGGTCGTTTACAATACGCCACCTTTTGCATTCGATGTAACAGTGTATGATTTGACTGACTCAACTTCGTGTATCACAAAGATAAATATACATAGTAACGGTTGCAATGACCCAGTAATTATCATCCCTGAGATCAGTGTAAGTGAAACTAATGGTGCGTATATTGTGAATGGATCAATGTTTAATGGCGGTAATGTAAATCATTGTTTAGGTGTCATCGATGACTTTCAAATAAAAGCGTCTTCAACTGGAAACTATGAAAACCAATTGTCATTTGATTACAATCAATATAAGGGAACACATCTTTTGGTAGCCCTAAGATACAAAGTAAATGGCAATATAGTCAATCATGGCCAAGTGAAGATCAATTTCAAAGCAGAACCAGCATTACCACCTTTCGAAATAGTATGTTATGATGATCCTGTCGTAAAAAACGAGTTGTTTGAAGTTTCGTTTTTCTCTTCTACGTTCAATAATATTTATGCATTGCAAGCGGCAATCAGGCTCAAAGATGCTATCATGGTCAGTACCAAAAAGAAAGCTTTAAAAGACATCGCTTTCAATGAAGAATTGCGTTCACTTAGATTTGTTTGGTTACTTCCTACAGCTGCGCCTTTGACCTTGAGTAGTACGGATACATTGTTTACCATCACTATCAGGCCTACTGAGTCTGGAAATCTAGCCAATATCTTGAGTATTGCAGATGATCTAATGCCATCCGAAGCTATACTAAATGACTTCGAGCAGACGAAAGTAGATTTGGTTTTCAGATTCCTAAGAAGACCGACGAATACGCAGAATTTGACAGCAAATGATTTTAAACTCTATCCAAATCCGACAAGTACTGGTACATTTACCATTGAGTCAAATGAAATCGCTGATGGAATTGTAAGTATCTATAATGATAATGGACAAGAAGTTGCTTTCTCAAAACAAGATTCTGTAGATGGCATATTTGAAGTATCGATGCCAGATGCCATTCAAAATGGCGTATATATGGTCAGATTGACTACTGAAAAAACCGTAACTACCAAAAAAGTGATTCTGATGCGATAAACTCATTTTTATAAAAAAGGCACTACCAAGAAATCATTTGGTGGTGCTTTTTTTTATGTGATTGTGATCTTTGAGGTGGAAAAAACACTAATTGTAAATGAAGGCCACACTCAAATGGACTTATGACAATTTCACTTGATAATTGGTGCTACGACCACTTTGATGTGGAATAAGTAAACCTTTTTCTACCAAATCTTGCAGATGACGAGTAGCTGTTGCTTTTGAAACCCTAGAAATAGATTGATATTTTCGTGCATTCATTCCTCCAACAAATACTGTTTCTCCATCTTCAAGCATTTTATATAGCACTTTGCTCTGTGCTTCATTGAGTTGTGATTTATTCCTATCAAAAAAAGCTGTTTTTTTAACCAAAAAATCAATAGTTGTTATAAAATCTTGTTGAGCATCTAGGATGGTTTCTGAAAAATAATGTACCCAGTCTGTCACATCATTGCTTCTCTGTGCTTTTTTTAATGCAGTATAATAGGCATTTTTATTACGATCAATCGCTGTCGAGATACTCATTAAAATAGGTCTATTTAAACCTTGTGCTAGTGATTTTTCTGCAATAATCCTACCTATTCTGCCATTTCCATCTTCAAATGGGTGAATCGTTTCAAAATACAAATGAGCAATTGCTGATCGAATCAATAAGTTTGCAATTGGGCGTTTCCCTCCAGGTTTTGTTTCATTAAACCATTCATAGAATTTTTTCATTTCATTAGGTACTCGAACTGATGGTGGTGCCTCAAAATGCACCACTTCTTTACCAATAGACCCAGAGACAACTTGCATAGGCTCAATATGACATCTGTATTGACCACTATTTATGAGTTTATTGCCCATCATCAATAAATTATGCCAATCAAAAAGCTGTGCTTCTGTCAAATCATCATCAATATTCTCTCGAGACTTAACCATAAGCATAGCAATGCCTTCTGCCCGTTTATCTTTAATATGAAAGC
>CALFYH010000390.1 GCA_937952155.1 uncultured Saprospiraceae bacterium | reverse complement strand
TTTACAATCTCTGGATATAAATAAAAATGTAGGTCGCTGTACACGTATTTTTTTAGACTATCTACTGGTGATTCAGCGATTTGTTTCATAATCTGATTCTGGTAATCTTTGTTTAAATATAAGTTTTTGGCTACTGGCACTTTATAGATTTCGTCTGAATTAGCAGAAAAAATCCCTGATTTCCAAATTCTAGTTTCTGGTGTAAACATTGTATTCCACAATGGTGGATTTGCATTTAAAGATTCAAGGTATTCAATAGTTTTCTTGGGTTTTACACCAAAAAGCCTTTTAAAAAATCCTGGTTTTGTCACCTTGACGATGCAAGATTTTTCTAGAGATGGATTCAAGATCAAAGCTTGTTTCATCGTAGCAATAGTATCTACTGCATCTTTCCAAAATGGTATCCATGCTTTCAGTCCAGCTCGATGTGTGAGTAGATCTTTAAATTTCAAGTTTGACTTATTGGAGCCTCGCATAGAAACACTATATCTACCTAGCGTATCTTCCAAATTAATTTTACCATCGCTCATAAGTTGCATCACAGCAAGCAATGATGTACTTATTTTACTCAAAGACGCAAGATCAAAAACATCATCCATTTGGACTTTTCCAAACATTTTATCGGATTTGAGTATTGATTTTGTAGGATTTGGAAGCGCATTTTCCGTATTATCCATGGCATCATCTATACTTGTAAATACTTTAGATAAATTTTCAGCATTCGCACCATTAAAATTTTGAGCATCTTCATATGTTTGAAATCCATAAGACTTACTAAAAATTACCTTACCATCTTTGGCCACTTGCAAAACACAACCTGGAAATGCCTTTTCGTCAAGACCTTTCTGAATTATCGAATCAAGTCCGGTATATAAAAATTCTCTATTTATAGACACTTGCTCTGGAATTCCATAAGAAAGCCGTCCAATATTATCCCAAAAAATACCCGATCCTGTTTTGTATGCATTAGAAACATCGATAGGAAATATACCTACACACGGCAGTGCACCAAAAATAATCTGAGGCGTGATAGTTTCTGTATAAAAATTTTGCTGATAACGCCGAAAAAGTTAAGCTATTACAAGACGTTGGCTTGATTGTTCATAATGAGCAACGTGACTCCTATTATGATGCCATGCGTGACAGGGTAATTTTTCCGATTCGTGACAATCGTGGTCGAGTGATTGCCTTTGGTGGTCGTGTCTTAGACGATAGCAAACCCAAATATCTAAACTCGCCCGAATCACCTATTTTTCATAAAAGTGAAGAACTGTATGGCTTTTATGAAAGCAAACAAGCCAAACAAACTTTTAATAAAGTGATGGTAGTTGAAGGTTATTTAGACGTGATTGCCGTGCATCAAGCAGGTTTACCCTTTGCCGTTGCCACCTTAGGCACAGCTACTAGCACTACGCACGTTGAACGCATCTTTCGTAGTGTGTCGAATATTGTCTTTTGTTTTGATGGTGATAATGCAGGTAAAAAAGCCGCTTGGCGCGCGCTTGATCTTTGCTAAACACCGTCGAACCGAGCCCGAACACGCTGTCGTTGGCCAGCTCGATGGCGTGGGCTTCGTCCTTGAACGGGATCAGGCAGGCCACCGGGCCGAAGATTTCTTCCTGCGCGATACGCATGTCGGTCGTCACGCCGGAGAACACCGTCGGCTTCACATAATAGCCGCGATTGACGTTCGAAGGCAGGCCGGTGCCACCGGTTTCCAGCTTGGCACCCTGATCAATGCCGGACTGGATCAGGCCCTGGATCTTCTCATATTGCGATTTGTTGACGACGGGGCCGATATGGCCACCTTCCTGCAACGGATCACCCACGGGCATGGCTTCCATGATGCCCTTCACCACGGCAATGGCTTCAGCTTCCTGATCCTTGTGGACGAGGATGCGGGCAGGGCTGATGCAGCTCTGGCCGGAATTGATCCACACGCCAGAGACGGTAGCTGGCAGCACGGCGGGCAGGTCTGCGC
>CALFYH010000389.1 GCA_937952155.1 uncultured Saprospiraceae bacterium | reverse complement strand
TTTCCGAACATAATACCCATTGATTGTAAAAGATCCTCGGCAATGCCCGATTTTTCCAGTGTCAGTCCCATAAAAACAAATAAGGGTACTGCTAAAAGCACATAATTTTGTATTGTTCCCATGATACGCAGCGGAAGAAAATCCAGAAAATCAGGGACAAATAGTATTCCAGCCAAAACAGATACTCCACCGAGTACAAAAGCCACTGGAAATCCTGTCAAAAGAAACAAAATCAGTACGATAAATAGAAAAATGGCAATAGTTTCTGTATTCATTTTCTGAAGATTTGGATTTTTTCATACAACATAACCATCGCTTGCATGCTGATCAATACGAAGCAAAGAACCATACAATACTTTATTAGATACCATGCTGGCAAACCACCGGGATTCGGTGAATTTTCTCTGATGTAGAAAGAATTAGATGCATAATTATAACAAGTAATAATCCCAATAATACAAAACGGAACTACCAAAACTAAAATACCACCAATATCAATGATTGCCTTCTTTTTTTCATCTAGACTTGCATAAAATACATCTACACGCACATGTTTATCCTTTTGAAGTGTTACTGCGCTACCCAATAGAAATATAAGACCAAATAAATGCCACTCCAATTCTAGTACTGCATTGGAAGATGTATTAAAAAGATATCGCTGTATGACATCAAAACATATAAGCAATACAAGGATAAAATTAAGCCATGCACTTTTTAATCCAATCCACTGTACCGTTTTAGAAATCAACTTTACAATTTGGCGCATCATAAGTATTTGGGTTAAAAATAAGTAAAACCATCCATCTATAGCATACGACAATATGCTTTTTAGACATCTTTTTTTTAGAAACCCAATTTTTAATAGATGATTTATAGTGTTTGGGCGATAATAACTCGTGGAATGCGTGGCATTTTATTACATTTGCGTCAAATTAATTATTACAAAATTGAAATAATGAAATCTTTTTTTTCGACTTTTTTTGCTTCGTGTTTAGGTGTATTTGCTGCACTCATTATTGGTGTCCTCATCCTAGTCGGCATCGGTATGGCTGGTATGGCAAAAGATGATTCATACTCTGAAAACACAATATTAAAACTTCAGCTAGAAGATTTTATTCCTGAGAAATCAGACAATGTCAATATAGGTCCAGGATCTGTACTAGAAACTGCGCCAGATGCTATTGGTTTGATGCGCATTCTAAATCTATTGGATGCAGCTGCAAAAGATAGCAAAATTAAAGGTATCTTGATAGAAAACAATCACGTAAGTGTAGGGCAAGCGACTGTTCTAAGCTTAATGCAAGGCCTACAAAAATTTAAAGAAAGTGGTAAATTCATATATTCTTATGCTGATAGCCATAGCCAATCATCCTATATGTTATGTTCGGTGGCTGACTCCATGTTTTTGAATCCACAAGGTGGTGTAGATTTAAAAGGATTTGGCGCATCTATTCCATTTTTCAAGGGACTTTTGGATAAAACGGGTGTAGAAATGAATATTTTTTATGCAGGCAATTTCAAAAGTGCTACTGAACCATTCAGATTATCATCTATGAGTGAATACAATCGCTTACAGACTAGATCATTCTTAGAAGATATGAAGTCTATTATGGTAGAAAATATTGCTAAGAACAGAAAATTGTCAGCAGATAAAATTGATACCGTTATAAATGGCTTAGAAGGACGTACTGGAAAAAAAGCATTGGAAAATGGTCTTGTAGATGCACTTTTCTATAAAGACCAACTGGATGACTTCCTCAAAACCAAAATTGGAATTGACCTTGATAAAAAATTAAAATATCTTACACTTAATAAATATAATACACTGGCAAAAGTAGAAAACAGTGGCTCTGGTAAGGACAAGATAGCCATAGTTCATGCTGAAGGCGAAATCATCTATGGCTCTGATGATCCTGGTGTAATCAGTGAAAAGAAGTTTATAAAAATGCTTACCAAAATCCGCAATGACAAGAATATCAAAGCGGTAGTCTTGAGAGTAAACTCTCCAGGTGGGAATGCCTTTACGAGTGATGTGATCTGGCACGAATTGGAGCGCATCAAGGAAGCAGGCAAACCTATCATTGCTTCATTTGGTGATTATGCAGCTTCAGGTGGCTATTATATTGCAGCAGGTGCAGATAGAATCGTTGCGCAACCGAATACACTAACTGGTTCGATAGGTGTGTTTATGATGTTTCCAAATGCTACAAAACTCTTGAATGATAAATTGGGAATAAGCTTAGATACTGTAAAAACCGATGAATTTGCAGCTGGATTTACGCCTATGCTCAATCTTTCCGATAAAGAAAAAAATCTCTTACAAGAATCCACCATGGACATCTATGAACTGTTTATAGATCGTGTATCCAAAGGCCGTAAATTATCCCAAGACAGTACCAAAAGTATAGCACAAGGTCGTGTATGGTCAGGACGTGATGCTCAAAAAATCGGATTGGTAGATGAAATCGGAGACTTACAGGATGCCATTAAGATTGCTGCCGAGAAAGCAGGAATCACTGCATACAAAACCACCGAATATCCAATAATCGAAGATGACATAATGACCACCATCATTAAGGAAATATCAAAAGGAAAAGGTGAAGATGCCTCCATCGGACTATTTGCTACAAAGGATGAAAAGAAGTTGTTAAATCAATACAATCAATTCCGAAGTATCATCAGGATGAAAGATCCACAAACGAGATTGCCATATATTTTTGATTTTGACTGATAACGATGCAATATTTAGAATTAATATCAGGAGATATTACCATCTGTTATCACAACAGTTGGACAGGTGTAGAGACAGTAGAGATAAACGGGCAGACATACTCTAAACAGTCATCTATCATGGGACTTCAACATCAATTTGATGTGAAAGAAAATGGTATATTGGTCCATTATCAGCTTACTTCAAGACTTGGAAATGATGGAAATGTATTGGTAGATCTACTCAGAGATGGCAAAGTAATTCACAAAGATGTGGTTGTACCCTATACAGCCAAACCAAAATCCCCAGCTTTCGCAACCAAACAGGAAGGCCTGAAAAAATTGAAGATGTATGACATAGATCAGGCTATCGATGAGTTCAAAAAAGCACTTAAAAAAACACCCAACGATCCAGAAATATATTTTCATCTTGCGTGTGCTTACTCCAATAAAGAAATGGCCAATGAAGGTTTGTCTTGCCTAGTCACTGCAATAGAAAAAGGATTGAAAGACACAGAAATCATCTTATCCCATGAGATGCTGTCCTACCTCAGGATGCAACCGGGATTCGAGCATATCCAATCAGTTATCAAGAAAATGTAATACTAATTGTTTATTATTCATTCCTGATGTTTCATCATAGCTAGATTAATATCTTCTAGATAAATTCTGTCCTCTGGCTCTGTGTAATCTATAGCCAGCTTTTGATTGCTAAGATACAACTCTTTTACCTTTCTTATATGTGAATTAAATAAGCCATCACTTTTAATTTTTTGATAACAAATAGCTAAATAATATTGGTTTTCTGCTATTTCGTTTTTTTTACTTTGAAGATTAAACTGATCAATAGCCTTATCATATTCTCCTGTTTGAAGATATATAACTCCAAGGTGCAAATGATCAAAAACAGAAATTTGGGTTGTACTATCCTGTACATATTGCTCAAGTATTTTGATGGCTTTTTCGACATTTCCTAATTGTTTGTAACATAGTGCTTTGGCTACTTTTAGATGATAGTGTCCTCCTGGAGAGTATCCAATGTTACCCTTAGTAACAGCTTCTAGTGCTTCTATATCATCGATTGCGCCCTGGTAGTCCCTGAAAAATTGAAATTTACAAAATCCACGGTATCCAATATGTTCTCTGAAGTCATATTCTACAGCTTTGTCTATGAGATACTTCCATGTTATAAAATCGCCACTTTTGAGATAGGCAGTGGATTTTTTACTATAAGCATAAGAAAAATGGGGGCATTTCTCGATTGCTTTATCAAGTATTTCCTGATATTTTCTACTATATTGATAATAACCAGCTGTTGTCTCTGAAATTAAACAAGCTTCATACTGTAGTGTACCTTTATTCATTAAGAATACGTTACAATTTTGTCCATTTATTGTTCCTAAGCTCAAAATGCTTAACCAAAAAATAAAGTAACTAAGATTTTTGTTCATGGTAATATTTCTTTTATTTGGCCGTCAGTAATTTTGAAAATTAGGTATTGGTAATAATCCTTTGGACCTCTTTTATCAGAAAGTTTCTTCCAACCAGTAAGGCCTTTAGTTATTGACATCAACTGGTCGGTTATAGCCTTATCTATTTGTTTTTCTTTGTAATCATATCCTGCACTAATCATTCTGAATCGTCCTGAATGACCTTTACAGTTTACTATAAACCGTATTCTGACCATGCCAGAATCTTTAGATTTTTTTAATGGTTTGTATTGGGCTAAAAATGTTTTATTTATTGCATACTTTTCTCCTTCATATTGCATATCATAATTTAAATTGTGATATTGCTTGGTGTTTTTTTCATCGCATAAAGTAAAATTAGGATCGTCCAGAGTAGGATCATGTTCAATATCGCCCACCATTGAAGGATATTTTGAATCTTTAGGAACGAATTGCTGCCGACAACTTTGGGCCATTATTATGATAGATAGCAGAATGACCAACAATTTTTGCATTTTTGATTATAATTTAGATTTCAATACCAAACGATATATTGCCTTCAAATAGTTTGTTTTTTAACTTTTTTATATTAAGAAATGTTATTTTTCATAAAAAGGGCCAACTTTATTCAAGTCGGCCCAATTATTATGTATTTGGAAAAGAAAATTCTTTCTACACCAGATTATCCCCAAGCACTTATAATACCACCCATAATCATGGCAGAAATAGTCCAATAACCAGCGTTTAAGAAGATATACTTCCAGCTTCTACGCTCGAAAAGTGCATTTGTGCCCAAGACAGGCAAAAACAAAAATATACCACACAATAGACCATGGAAAGCACCATGCTTGAATGTTCTAAATTCGTTGCCATATTTAGACATAAAATCCATAAAATACGTATTTACTTCAGTACCTGGCTTATCTACACCAAGTCCTTGTAATGTACTGAAAACGCCCATCTGATGTACCACTGCCGGCAACAATCCTACAGCAAACATCATACTAAATAATAATGCCACTCCATAAATGGCTGCCATGTTTGCACCTTGAATTTTTTCAAGACTCATATCAGCCTCTTTCATCCACAATTTTCCAAACAAAGGGCCATACCATAAAGCCCCAACTGCCATAGGAACCAATCCTGATCCCAAAATGGCTAACCAATTAAATGTCAACATATTAAATTTTGTTTTGATTCCTGCAAATATATAAGAAATTTTATAATATCTATTTATTCAGACAAAATTTTTTTATTAAGAAACGAATGCATTTATCGTTTTTATGTAATTGCCTTTATTTTTGTCAAATGCTTCTAAATGTTTGCCATCGAAGATAGACATCTCAGTTGGGATAGTAAGGGCATTTTTGATCCTATTGCCCATCTCTAACGTTGTCAAGTCATCTTCCGAATTATAAATAAGTAGTGATTTACTTACAGAATGAATTTTGGCAGCAGCCTTGATGTAGTCATGATTTTTGTTGACGGTTGGTAAAACAACCATAAGCAAACGCATCATATTGTACAGTTTAGAATTCCGTTTTTTGTAATATGAGAGATTACTGTCCAAACAATTTTCTATAATAATTTTATCAATCAAATGTGAAGCTTGGGATGTATAAGTTATCACCTGACTAGCACCAAATGAAACGCCATGACAAATAAATGAAGTAAGAGAAAAATTAGTTTTGAAATATCGTGCTATCAAATCTAGGTCTTCATGATAATGGAAATCGACAAAAGGACTATGTCCAAAACCATTGAAATCAAAAATGACAACATTGAGTCCCATTTCCAAATACATATCAGCATGTCTGCGTTTTAGGAAAAACTGTCTTGACTCTGCAAGGTATGGATGGCACAGAATAACCGTAGGCGCTTTTTTATCAGCAATTTTATAGATAGCTGAGATGGTTTTTGAATATGAAATTACGTCAATGTGAATCCAATCTTGTTCTAAATTTGAATTATAAACAAAATTTTTTCCTCTAGGCATTAGGATACCGTGAAACCATTTTTTGATTTTATGTCTCAAGTCAAATGAAATTTTGAATGTATGGATGAGTTTATAATAGAAATACAAAGGTAAGTACAAAAAACGGTCAGGTCATACTATCGAGTCCAAAACATTTTTATTTTTCTAATATTATTTATTTCTAATTATAATCATCATATTATCAAATAGTAACATAATTAAACTTATTAATACTTCATTTATAGTGTATTATGTATGATAGAAATGAAATATAAATTGAAAATTATATTTAAATTTCGAATAATAAATTATACCTTTACACTTCGAACCGATAATAAAGATTGTCTGTAGAAACAACCGATTTTTTTTAACCCAAATCCGATTATATGAATATAGAGCATTACACTCCTATGCATTACACGAAGAGGCATGCCCATGCGTCTCAGTTTTTTACAACTCATTTTGAGCCATTGTTACTAAGCCTATTAGTGCTTACTGGGATCATTGGATCTATATATCTCTTTGGTCAAAAATTTGTTCAATCAGAAACCACCTCTATCCAAGGCAGTCAAGGTAGTCCTGCATCAGCAGTAGCTGCTTTATTTGTGACAAGTGATGAAGCACCTGCAAATGATTTTGATGATTATGTCAAAATAGAAAGCAAAGTGACTGCTAATCAGACATTTAATTTTCAGTTTTTGAAAGATGAAAAAGCATCTAGATATGTCATGGAAATGGGCGACGGCATGCGTCTAATTGTTACCCAAAAAAATCTGATGTACGAGTATAAACAACCTGGTAAATACGTCATCGAGCTCAAGGAAATTAAAAATGGCTTGCTACATGTTGTAGGTACTAAGAAGATAAAGGTGAAGTAAGGAAGCTTACATCTTTACCATCTTCGCCCTGAAGACCTTTCCATTTCCACCTTTGACAAGGACAAAATATGAACCTGTAATCAATGCCTGAATAGGTATTTGCATTTTGCCATCAATGGTCTCGCTAGCTAATGTCTGAACCAAATTGCCATTTGCTGATATTATGGAAATATCCACTTTGCCTTTGTAGGGAATATTGAGAATTATCTCGCTGGATGTTGGTATTGGGTAAGCTTGCAAGAATTCAGTAGAAATATTGTCCACTTGAGTGATCTCGCTAAAACAGCCTTTTACATACAGCTCAGCAATAGAAGCCCATGGACCACCGTTTACTTCAGATAATGCTTTCAAGCTAAAAAACTTGCCTTCTACAGGTGGATCGAATTTTAAAGTCTGTGGACCAGAGCTATTTTCAAATGATCCTATTTTGACGGCAGCACCCAAGTCTAGGGAATCATTGCCAATATACAATTCATAATTTTTTATCCTACCATTCTCCCCTACTTGCCTCGGCAAATAAGTAAATTCATGGATATCATACTTGTTGCCAAGGCTTATTTGAAATTCATGAGGATAAGGATCGTCACCAGTGGACCATCTTGTATGCCAAATGGTACTAACATCATCATCAAAGGCCATATCAATCGTACCAGGATAATTAGTCTCTTCACTATCAAATGATACAACTTTCCAGTCTTTTTTTGGTACAAAAGCTGGATTAGTGCAATTATCCAAACTTGGGCATTTGGTTGCAGTAACCATAGCAGGAATCGTTTTAGAATAGGTATTCCCATTTTGAGTTACACTCAATGTTACATCATAACTGCCTTCATTTCCTAAAACGACACGCGGATTTCTGCTTTGCGCATCACTTATATAACTTGGGCTCGGGCTGATAGCCCACGACCATGAAGCACCAGAGTGATTGAGCATCGAATGATCATCAAACTGTAATGTGTCAAGAAAACAACTTACTTGTTGCCTACCTGTCCACGGCATGATGATGGGCTCAAAGTCTGGTTCTTTCATTGTACTTTCCAAAACTCCAGTATTTCCAGCTACTCGTATTTTGCTATCTCTAAAAAAAGGCATTGCTATATTGACTCGTTCACCTACTGGGTAATTTGTATTGAACAATTCCCAATTGGCATCTTCTTCTCCCCTAGTGTACACACTTGCATCATTATGACTACTAGCAGTTGCAAACAAGTACACCAAATCCTTACCATTGCTTGTTGGTTGAACGACGATCGACTTCAGATTAAGATTAAGATCACCAGTCCAGTTTGTCCAAGTATTCCCACCATCAATAGTTTTAAATACTTTTCCAAGATCATCGGACCAAGTACCATTTTGCAAACATGCGTAACCTACGTTTTCGGAATAAGGAGAGATGGCAAAAAATAATTTTCCTTTACTATAATTGCCTAGGTGATTACTGTTGGTCAAGACTGGTTTTAATATCCAAGTGTGCCCACCATCTTCAGATCTATACAAACCATATCCATCTATGTCTGCATATAAAACATTGGGATTACTATAACTGACATTGATGTACATCACACGTCCAGGGAAACTATATAAAAGATCGTAAGATTGTCCATAATCATTACTGACCCAGAAGTCATTATCACTGCCCAAATATAGCGTCCCATTATATAAAGGATGAGTGATAAGGTTGCCTCTTCTGCCGCCATATTCATCCATATTTGGATATTTTGAAAAAATAAAATTGCCTTCTATCGGTCCTTCTGCTGTTGATGGCAAAATCCATCCACCACCTAAATCATCGAAAGCTACATGCCTCGATTTTGCATGTAATACCCAACCAGTAGGCGATTCGGCGCCACCCATACTCAGGGATTTTCCATTATAAAAATCTGCTATTGCGGTATTGCCATTATGATATCTACCGCCTACGACGATATCTTCATTCCATCCTTGGTCAAATCCCCAGAAATCAGAACCGATAATTCCATTTGTCCTAACGGAATGGTTGGAGTTGGATTCAAATCCGTCTGAAGAATAATTCATACCGCCGTCTGTGGCAATCCATGTGTCTCCATTCGGAAGAATCTTTATATCCTGAATGTCTGGATGGATGTCAAATGGACCGTAATATCCTCCGATTGGCGTAAAAGAGATCCCGTCATTGATGGTTTTGAAACAGGTTGTTGTCGCCACAATATATTCATTTTCATTGGTTTGGGACATATCTACAGCAAAATCATAATATCCCTGACCGTTATCCATTTCGAGTTGTGCAGTACTGCCTGTGGCAACTTTTGTCCAAGCCCAGTCACTACCGCTATACAATCCTTTATAAACTTCTGGTCTGTCGCTTAGCATAACAATGATAATTTTGTTTTTATTTGCCCTAGTCACAGCCATTCTCGCACCATCCACTACTTTTATCTCTTTTGGGAATGCATCATTAGCTTGAAAATTCTGACCACCATTTGTTGAGATTTGAAAGTCAAAATTGCTTCCAGATTGCGTTACTGCATATACAATATCAGGGTTTTCTACATTGAATTTCACATCAAATACTCGATTTGTCAAGATTTGCTGCCAAGTAGTACCAGCATCGACAGTACGCCAAAGGCCTTCGCTTGACGCAGCCAAAATTATATTTGTATTACTGGGATTTATAATAATTTCATCAGCATAAAACAAACTTGAAGGTAATAAAGCTCGCCATGTTTCGCCACCATCTGATGTCTTGTGGACTTGATTTCCAGCAGCTACATAGACTGTATTTTCATCAGTAGGATTGATAGCAATGGCCGTGACAGCACCGCCAAACGCATAATCGCTACCTATCATTTCCCAATGCAATCCATTGTCAACGGTTTTATTTACAAATCCAGTTTCCGTTCCACAGTATAGTACATCGGTATTGCTAGCGGCTACATCTAGGCAATAAATATTGACCTGCGATGGATCTGAAGGTGGCGCTTCAGAACTATTGTTGCCGTTGGCATAAAATGTTTGAATAGGTCCAAGCACTTTCCAATCTCCACCTGATCTTGTTCCTTTTGGTGTTTTGGTGTACCTGAATTTATCCAAATTTTCTATATGAATTACACCTTGCGGATCGGCAAAATTGCTAACGATGCGTGACCAGTTTTTAAAATATCTTGTGTAGGAATTTTTCACTTTACCGCGTTGTGCAACATATAAATCATATTCTGCTTTTATTTCATTATAATTTATAGGGTATTGGTACATCATTTTCGCCCAATCAGGCAAGTCATTTGAGTACACAGGCTTATAGCTGACAATATTTCCTGGCAACTTATCGTAAGGAGTCACAGCGATTTGGGCACCGAGATTCATAGTAGAAATTATCATAAACACAAAACAAACTAAATATTTTAGAAATCTCATACCTTGACTTTTAAACCTAAATTTATAAATGTTTAATAATGTCCAAAAGTAAGGAGTTTAAGCCTTTTTACAAATTAATTGGAATAATAATGAATTATTGTTCAATAATTACTGGCTTGCTCCTTGTGATCTCCAACAGCCTCCACAGGTTTCTTATACGAAATCAAACCAAACATCATCAATAAGGCAGTTAAAACAATGACTTGTGTTATCAATGATTTGTCCAAAAGTGGTGTTTGCATACTTACAGGTATAGATAAGAACAATAGAATGGTAATCAAACCTCTAGGCGCTATATAGACTAAAGGATTCGTGGATATTTTAAATATAAAAAGAATAAAATAGCGCATCACAAAGATTACTATGGTAAAAATTAATGCTATCAAAATAGTATCAGTACTGATAACCTCAGTAGCGTCAATCAAAAAACCAAATAATATAAAAAATAGTGATCTAATCAAAAATGCTAGCTCTGTCGTAATTTCTCTAAATTTATGTACATCGTTATTAAAATTAACTGTTGGAAACTTTTTAAAAAATTCTATATGCTTCAATTCATCAATATTACTTAAAAATAAGCCAAAAATTAAAATAAATATTAAGGCAGGCAAGTGATAAATCTTAGCAATATTATAGATTAATACGACCAAAATGATGATGGGAATAAATTTGATGTGATGCTTAATGATGTTCAAAAACCAAGCTAATAATAATGTCGATACAAAAGAAATAATAAGCATAATAATGACTTGCAGAACAAAAATGCCAAAAGAATGCGATGCAATCTCACTATTTGCAGCAAAGAAATTGAAAAATATTACACCAATAATATCTGACAAACTGCTTTCATAAGTGACAAACTCACGATCTCCTACAAACAAATTCCTTGCACTTGGGATAGCAATTGAACTGCTAATAATTGCAAATGGTATAGCATTGATAATGGCAATATTGAATGGCAATTGATGAAAATAATAGAAATATTGAGCAATACCAAAACTTAGTAATAGAATTGGGATCAATGCTACTAATGATGACTTTAATACTAAAGGTAATTTCTCTGTATTGATTTGCAATTCTAATGCGCCTTCCAATACTATAAGAATTAAACCCACTGTACCCAAGATCGGCAAAATGGGGCTTAGGTCAGGTATGGTCAATCCAAATGATGAAGCTATGTTTTTTACAATAAAACCTAATACTAACAATAGAACTACTGAAGGAATCTTAGTTTTATTTGCTGTAATATCAAAGACATAAGCTATTAACACTAAAACACACAAGGTAATGATAATGGATGTAGCCATTGTTTCTTGTAAAGGTTATAAAAGCCCCGAAGATATACAAAATTTTGAAGTAAATCAAAATTTCTGTACCTTTTAAAGCAGCCTGTCTATTCTTTAAAATACTTTTTTATGGTAAAAGAATCAATGCTACCAAAAGAATTTAAGGTGGTTTCGCATGGCTAAATCCACTTTCATGCCCTGCGTGATGCTATAAATCTTGGTAGTTAGCTATAAAATTTATACATTTGCATTATATGAGTACAGGATACCAAATTTATGATAAAGCAGTATCTTACTATCTTACTTTTCAAGTCGTAGATTGGGTAGATATTTTTACTCGAAAAGTTTATAGGGATATTATTTTGGAAAGTTTTGCATATTGTAGAAAACAAAAAGGGCTACAGTTATGGGCTTATGTAATTATGTCGAACCATGTACATTGTATCATAAGCGCTGAAAATGGAAACTTACCAGAGATAATTAGGGACTTCAAACGACATAATGCTTCAAAAATTTTGAAAGAAATAAAACAATCTAATGAAAGTAGGAAGGATTAGATGCTAAAGCGATTTGAATTTGCTGCAAAAAGTCATAAAAGGAACAGTGAGTTGCAATTTTTGACTCATGAAATGAGCAATTTTCGATTATGAATAATGTCAAATCTAAATTGCGAATTCCATCACACCATAGATACAATTTGAGTGATGAGAATTTTGCTGTGGAACTTCTAACCTATACATTTACTTGCCAAAAAATGGCTTACATTCATGAAAATCCCGTGAGAATTGGATGGGTGAAAAAGGCCAAAGATTGGCTGTATAGTAGCCAACGGAATTATAGTAGATATTTGATGGATGTATTGCTTCGTTTTCAAATTAAAAATTTGGCACCACTTAGAAGTAGGCGCAGCCTACGCCTAGCAGGGGAATATAAAGGTACAACCACAGATGCACATAGTGTTGACCACGATAAACCCGAAATAATAAAAAGAAATATTGATAATGGAACAATTCCAACAATTAAGAAAGAGTAAATGAAAAAGGCAGGTATAATAATATTTTTAGTTGCAAATATTTATATTTCTTGGTACTACATAAAGGACATAGTAAAATATTTCAACAACGCATATAATTATGACGGAATGAGATATTTAATTCCAATTGTGATTGTTGATATAATATTTACTTTGTCTTTAATTATGCTCTACTTTTCATTTGGATTTTCAAAATATTTTTTTGGTTTTATTGCAATTATGTTATTGCACAATGTCGCGATGGGTATGGGAATAGAAAGAATACCATTCATAGGGCTTTTTAGTGCAGTAATAGCAATTCTTTATATTTATTACATTAATTAAAAAATAGTATAGATAAGTAAAGCCCGCTGAAGTAGGAGTTAAAAATTCAATTATTGAAAATAAATGTAATGATGAGTGCAACGATGATAATTAGTAAAATTATAGCTTTGGGTATGATCTACTTAGGTTATTGGTTTTGCTATATTTGGAAAATTGAAAAATATGAAGGTTCATATTCAAAACTTCAACGTTGGAGTGCAGGATTAATGTTTGTTTTCGGTGGTTTATGTATACTATTACTTAATGCAGATATTTTTAATTTGCCTAAAGGTTGAAAGGTCCCCTGCTGGGCGTAGTATTTACTACTGCCAGTCACGCAAGGCGTGATCCGAGTGATGCCATGGCTGTGCCATGAATCAGCGACGAAATGAATAACATAAATGAGAGCCACACGACGGAATAGTTGAGTGGCTTTTGTGTTTATAGTGTCGCTATTTTTTAGAAAGATACATAGCTAGCGCGAGTCATGCTAAAGCTTGATAAATTTGTAACTCGTGCTTCTAACCTTACACGAAAACCATACGACAGAATAAGTTGTGCAGATTTTGTGTTTATAGTGTCGATATTATTTAAAATGATAGCCAATTGTCGCAGTTTATACCTGCGATGAAATTTAATATAACAATGGTATTTTTTTTGTTAAACTTTAGGTAACTCCTTGAAAAACAAACGCCAAACAGAATTTTACTTCTATTCGGCGTTATGTTTTGTGATCTGGCTGGGACTTGAACCCAGGGCCCATACATTAAAAGTGTATTGCTCTACCAACTGAGCTACCAGATCTCCCTTTTAAGCTTTTTCTGTAAAAGCGACGCAAAGGTAATCTTTATTTTTATTTTGCAAACAATATTTACAAATTTTGTAATATTTTTTTGCATTTCTTTTTTACCATTACTTTATAACTCTATTCCATTATAATTTTAGTACTATGCAAGTCCAACTCTAATGATTGATAATCAACATATTGCAATTTACACTTCCAAAAACTAAGTATTTTTAACACGAAAATTATTTTCACATATAAAAAACATCAATTTTATATGTGAAATGTATGCTGTAATCAGTTTTTTGCTTATCTTTGCGCTCCGTTAGAAAAAGTTCTTTAAATTATGAGTGTTTCAGCACATTTTTCGCTGCCTTACAGTGGCATGAAAGATGGATATCATAAGTATGTATTTGAAGCAGATGATAGCTTTTTTGCAGAATTTGAAAATTCTCCCATAGAAAAAGGAAAATTTCAAATTGCTGTAGAAGTCGATAAACGTCAAGGCTTGAGTGATATGACTATACACGTTGATGGTCATGTATCTGCTATATGCGATAGATGTCTAGCTGCAATCAATCTGCCAATTACTGGAGTTTACAATCTGTTATTGAAGGTAAAAAATGAAGGTGATCCGTATGATGATGAAGTCAGTTACCTGCGTGAAGACGAACCATCACTATACCTTGGTCAAGTGATTTATGAATTTATTTGTTTGTCGCTTCCACTAATAAACAGATATGATTGTGAAAGTGAAAAACCAAGTCCTTGTAATGATACAGTACTGAAAAAACTCAATGAAGCAGCCAATACAAATACCATTTCTGTTGATGAAAATGTATGGAAGGCTTTGAAAGGATTAGATACGGAAAATTGAATTAGTTTTATTAAATATAAATTTTTTTACAAATGGCACATCCTAAGAGTAGGGTCTCGAAAGCAAGAAAAAACAAAAGGAGAACACACCACAAAGCATTAATTCCACAATTGGCTATATGCAAAACCACTGGAGAGCCTCACATAATGCATAGGGCTTACTGGCATGAAGGCAGTATGTATTACAAAGGACAGGTAGTCATCCAGGCTAAAGAAACCGAAGAAGCAGAAGATTAATTTTCTCTGGCTCCATGTTATACAATTTCGTAAGCTCCCCATATAACCAAATGTGAGGAGCTTTTGTTGTTTAATCTAAACTAAATCCTTCTTATGAAAACCATAGTCAATACACCCAATGCACCAGCTCCAGTAGGTCCATATAATCAGTCTGTTTTGGCTGGCAATACACTCTACGTTTCTGGTCAAATCGCTATCAATCAAGCGGAAGGTACTCTTGTCCTAGATACCATAGAAAACGAAACTCATCAAGTTATGAAAAATCTAGGATTCATCCTTGGTGCATCTGGAATGACTTATGAAAATATAGTGAAATGCTCTGTTTTCGTAACGGATATGGAACTTTACAGCCGAGTCAATGCAGTTTATGCAACTTATTTTAATGAAGATACAGCTCCAGCAAGGGAATTGGTTCAGGTTTCAAACCTACCAAAATATGTAAATGTTGAGATCAGTTGCATAGCTGTTAAATAAAGTCTATTTAGGTCTTAACACGATAATACCTGACTGTTTTGGGTTTGTGGCCAGATATTCTGCCAATGACAAATCACTAATACACACCTTTTTTTCCTTTTCAGATGCGTGTAAAAGAAAGGCTTTTCCATCTTTTTTATAGATAAAGCCCGTATGAACTACATCCAAACCCTTAATATTTGTAGTGATTCCCACAATATCTCCTGATTCCAGTTTTGCTTCAATATTTTTTACTTTAGATTTGGGTATATAATATCTTTTACTCGAACTTAATTTCTTTTCAGTAGCTAATATTTTACTGAATGCTGTTGGATCACTCAATTTAGGATAAAGTGTTTTGTTTTTGCTCATAAAAAATAGTGGATTATGGTAAGCAATACCACCTAAGTCATAGGTTATATCCAAAAACCTACCTGTGTTTGCCTGCTGATCTATCCAACCAGTAAAATAATGCAAACGAGATCCATATCCTTCAATCCTACCCTGCTCATATCGCATATCAGTTAATATTTCTTCAAACTTTTTGCTTTCAGTTGTTTGCAATTGGTAAATTGATATTGCTAATACATACTCTACAAAAGTCACACAATCAAAAACATCATTGTGACAAATGAGATTTTCTTCTTTATTAACATCAAGCGTACCAGCTTTATACGGTACACCTAAAAATTTTATGCCATTTTCAATAACACAATAATTTAGTGCATTACTAGAATCCCAATTTTTTTGGCCTAATAGAACAA
>CALFYH010000388.1 GCA_937952155.1 uncultured Saprospiraceae bacterium | reverse complement strand
CAACATAAATAATTATCTTCCAGGTATTTATATGATTCAGGTGATTACGACTCAAGGAACAATCAGTAAAAAGCTTATGGTTTCTCCAAAATAAAATTATCCCACATTTTGATAGAAGTTAAAAAGGAAGTACATGTGTATTTCCTTTTTACTTTTTATTTAAAAGCTAATATTATTGTATAATTCTTGATTCTAATCTAATCAAATTCTGCACGGCTTAATATACTTTCTGTTCGATTTTTACATTTCCTCGTGTTGCGTTTAGTATAAATTTTATGAAATTCGCAAAAGATTTTGTTACTTTGCATGGCAAAAATATCCAATGTGAAAATAGCGGTATTCCCAGGGTCATTTGATCCGATAACATTAGGGCATGTCAATTTGGTCAAAAGAGCCTTGCCTTTGTTCGATAAGATTATTGTAGCTGTTGGTGTGAATAGTCAGAAGAACAACTTATTTTCTTTAGAAAAACGGTTAAGGTGGCTTCGAGATGTTTTTTCTGACGAACCCAAAATAGAAATCGCATTTTTTGAAGGATTAACTGTGAAGTTTTGTGCTGAAATTCATGCGCATTATTTACTGCGTGGTTTGAGAAACGCGTCAGATTTTGATTACGAAAAAACGATTTCCCAATTAAATACAATAATAGGAGAGGAGTTGGAAACTGTTTTTTTGATAAGTGCGCCAGAGTATTCGCATATTAGTTCCACTATAGTGCGAGAGATAATCAAAGGAAATGGGAATGTAGCACCTTTTGTTCCTGAAAATATTGCTCATGAATTATTAATCCCTAATCAAATATAAATTTTATTATGTCGAATGCGTTTTATAAAGTGCCGGTTGCCGTAAATGAACCAGTATTATCATATGAACCTAACTCCACAGAGCGTAAACATGTAAAAAATGCACTTACTACTCTCAAAAATACACAAGTGGATATTCCGATGTTTATTGGAGATAAAAAAGTGTTTACTACTGACAAAAGAACAATTCATCCACCACACGAAATTTCCCACTCATTGGGTACCTATTCACATGGTGATGTGACACACGTCAATATGGCGATTGACGCAGCGTTGAAGGCTAAACCTGCTTGGGAGGAAATGCCTTGGCAAGAAAGGGCAGCTATATTTTTAAAAGCTGCAGATCTTCTCTCAGGCCCATATCGTGCAAAAATGAATGCTGCTACCATGTTGGGCCAATCAAAAAATATCTTTCAGTCGGAAATAGATGCAGTTTGTGAGCTAGCAGATTTTTTTAGGTTCAATGTACAGTACATGACAGAAATGTACGCCATGCAACCTGAAAGTGCAAAAGGTATTTGGAATCGATTGGAATATAGACCATTAGAAGGATTTGTTTTTGCTTTGACACCGTTCAACTTTACATCTATAGCAGGTAATTTATGTGGTGCTCCGGCAATGTTAGGTAATACAGTAGTTTGGAAGCCAGCAGAGACACAGGTATATTCAGCAGCAGTAATCATGGAGATATATGAAGCAGCAGGTTTGCCACCAGGCGTAATCAATCTGATCTATGTAGATGGACCAACTGCTGGAGATGTCATTTTTAGCCATCCTGATTTTGCAGGCATACACTTTACAGGAAGTACAGGTGTTTTTCAAAAAATATGGAAAACTATAGGTGAAAATATTCATAAATATAAGACTTACCCGCGACTTGTTGGAGAAACGGGCGGCAAAGATTTTGTGGTAGCTCATGCAAGTGCCAATGCAAAAGAAGTAGCCGTTGCTTTATCAAGAGGTGCATTTGAATTTCAAGGTCAAAAATGCTCTGCTGCATCAAGGGCATACATACCGAAATCACTTTGGCCGCTTGTAGAAACCCACTTGGTGAGTGATCTAAAAGACTTTAAAATGGGTAGCCCGGAAGATTTTAGTAATTTCATCAATGCTGTAATAGATGAAAAGGCATTTGATAAAATAACTTCATATATTACTAAAGCAAAAACTGATAAAAATGCTTCAATTGTCGCCGGTGGAAATTTTGATAAATCCAAAGGTTATTTTATCGAGCCTACGGTGATTAAAGTCGAAGATCCATATTATACCACGATGTGTGATGAACTATTCGGACCAGTTTTAACCATATTTGTGTATGATGATGAAAAATATGAAGAGACATTGGATTTGGTAGATAAAACTGGGCCATATGCATTGACAGGTGCCATATTTTCAGGGGACAGATATGCACTTAATCTGGCAGTAAATAAGCTTAAAAATGCAGCTGGAAACTTCTATATTAATGATAAACCAACAGGCGCCGTAGTAGGTCAACAACCTTTTGGAGGTGCAAGAGCTTCAGGTACTAATGATAAGGCAGGATCTATATTAAATTTGTTCAGATGGGTATCGGCTAGAACAATAAAGGAAAATTTTGTTCCTCCTACCGATTATAAGTATCCGTTTTTGGCAGAATCTTGATAATCAGATTTTTAAAGCATAAAAAAAGGGAATAACTATCAAATTATTCCCTTTTATTTTGCTTAAAAAGTAAAAACTTATTTCTTAATCATTTGCTCTACACCGCTGGTAAATTCCTGAACTGTTGCGGTATATCCAGTTTTTCCAAGTGCTTCGATGGTATATTGATTTTTAGCTTCATCTTTGTTAAGATGGAAAACCCAAATAGTAGGGTAGCCACTAACTTGAAACGCCTGCTGCAAATTTGCATTCTGAGCTTGAATATTTTGAGGTACAGTTTTACGTCTTGGGAAATCCAACTCTAGTAAAACGACATTCTTTTCTGCCCATGTTTTGAATTCATCTTTGCTGAAAACTGAAGCTGTCAATCTTTTGCACCATCCACACCAGTCACTGCCTGTGAAATTTGCCATAATGGGCCTTCCTGTTTTTTTTGATAGCGCATAAGCTTCATCTATATTTACAAGCCATCCCGGGTTTTCAGCAGCATATGCTGTCTCTGTAGGATGTGCTACCTGACCACTTGTTTGAGCTTGTATTGATTGTGTAGTTAAGAAAACCCACATAAAACAATTAATTACCAAAAACTTATACACCATTGATTTTTTATTTTAAAATTTTTCTATTTAAACTGCAAAACTAAAACTAAAGTTTGATTTTTTAAGGAAATAAGAAATATTTAACTAAAAATATATTGAAAAAATATTAAATATATAAGCCTCTAATAAAAATAAAAACCCGGAACTTTGATATTCCGGGTTAATCAAAACAACAATTCTTAACTTTAAATCAAAAATATTTCTTTATAATACTAATTCTATATTAAATAATTTAAAGTAATGTACTTGGACATACATAGTCCGT